>BJHB01000436.1:0-2952 GCA_014191415.1 Chloroflexota bacterium | reverse complement strand
CCTGCGCATCTGGGCCGGCGGGACCGATGCGGAACGACTGCGCGCCGCCGAGTGGCGACGTGTCGACCAGATCCGCGCTCGCTCCGGTCACCTTCTGGAACGTATGAAGATCCCTCGGTCCCGGATGGACACGCCCCCGTCCGCCTTCTCCGGCGGAATGCAGCAGCGCGTCCAGATAGCCCGCGCACTTGCCAACGGTCCGGCGGTCGTGCTGCTTGATGAGATGACATCAGGCCTCGACGTATCGGTTCAGGCAGGGGTGCTCGACCTTGTCCTCGAGTTGCAGCGGACCGAGGGCGTGGCGATGGTGGTGGTCTCGCACGATCTGGGTGTCATCCGCCTCCTGTGCGAGCGGACAATGGTGATGAAGAACGGCCGGGTTGTGGAATCCGGTCTCACGGACCAGATCCTCGAGGATCCCCGGCATCCCTACACGCAGCTGCTCGTCAGTTCGGTCAACGCCTAGGAGTCCCGTGATGTCTGTGTTCACCCCCCAACCGATCACTCATGGAGCCGCCGGCCAGAGCAGCGCCACGGCATTGCCACTGCGGGTGCGCAACCTGCACAAGACGTTTACCTTGCACGTGCTTGGCGGCAAGCATGTCCCGGCATTCCACGAGGTGTCGTTCGATGCACCGGCCGGTGGCTTCCTCGGAATCGCAGGGGCAAGCGGCAGTGGCAAGTCAAGTCTGTTGAAGTGCATATTCCGCACGTATCTCGCCGACTCCGGTTCGGTCACGTGGAACCTCACGAACGGGTCGGAGATAGATCTGGTGCAGGCGACCGACGATGAGGTCCTGGATATCCGTCGTGACGAAATCGGCTACGTGTCACAGTTCCTGAGGCCGATGCCTCGGGTAACTGCGATTGATCTCGCCGCGCGCCCGCTTGTGGAGCGAGGGATGGAGCGTGCCGAGGCACGCGAACGCATCGCCGATCTGTTCGCGCGTGTCCGCCTTCCCCGGGACTTGTGGGATGGGCTGCCGATTCTGTTCAGTGGTGGCGAACAGCAGCGCGTTAATTTGGTGCGCGCCTTGGCGGTTGCCCCACGGCTTCTCCTTCTGGATGAACCGACGGCGTCGCTCAGTCCAGACCTTCAGGCGGAAGTGGTGACGTTGATCGGGGAAGCCCGCGATCGCGGAACGACCCTGGTTGGCGTGATGCACGACACCGATCTGTTGAACCGTCTGTCTGACCAGGTCATTGTTCTGGATCAGGGCCGTCGCGTCGCCTGACCTGGCCTATCTCCGGCGCTGCAAGGCCTCCCCCCAGCCCACCTGCGTTTTGGTGCCCGCGAGGCGTTGGGTCCGTGAATCCGCTGATTGGCTCCCGCGTCGGACGTGCGCCACACGACTTACACGGGAAAAGGCAGGAAGGGATGGTCACGAACCAAGGCACAACCCACTCATCGGAGCACTGATGGTGTGAACGACTGGAATCCGGTTCCTGGGCGGACTTGGGCGGTGACCAAAGACCGGGCGCATCAAGGTGGGGAGGCAGTGGCTCCGAGTCAGTTTCAGGCAGCGCCCTAGTGTTGGGTTGGGAGATTGGTGATGCCCTGAGTGCGGCGGTCAGATGGTCATCACCATCTGGGGGCGGGCAATCTTGACCACGCCGTCGAACTCATGCATGGCGGAGTGACGGACTGCTTCACGATCAGTTCCGGGCCAGAAGTGGGTCAGGACGAGGCGGCGGGCATGCGCGACCCGCGCTACGTGTCCGGCGTCCGGCCCGCCTAAGTGGAGGTCGTTGCCCGGCGCAAAGGCTTCGGTGCCAAGGGTCGTTTCGGCGAGGAGAAGATCTGCGTCCTGAGCCACCTCGTTCAGACTGGCGCACGGCGCCGTGTCCGAGGTGTAGACAAAGGTCCGGCCCGCGCCGATCACGCGCAAGGCGTATGACGGTATGGAGTGCCAGACCGGCACGGCAGCGATCACCATCCCGCCGATGGTGAATGGACTGTCTGGGGTGTATTCGCGCAGGGTAAATGCGGCATCAAAGAAGGGTTGCGTGGTGGAGAGACTCTCCCCGAGGCGTCGCAAGTGCGCAATGCCTCCCAGCGGGACCCACACGTTGACCGGTTCCGTGCGGTCCTTGCCGTAGCGGATGCCGTAGCGGAAGGGGACCAGGTCCAGGTAATGATCTGGGTGCATGTGCGAGATTACGACGGCATCCAATCCCCAACTGTTTGGCACGGCTCCGGAGGGCTGTTGCGCGGTCTCACCGAATGGGCCCAACCCGAGTGACAGGAGCGATGACACGACTCCTGTACCGCAGTCGATCAGGATTCGCGTCTCCGATTCGGTGATGAGGTATCCCGAACATGCGTCATGGGGTGCCGGACACGAGGCTGATGATCCGAGGATGGTGAGTTTCATCGGTGATGAGACCTATGTTCTCGATGTAAATGTGTGAGCGGTGCGTGCGTTGGCAAGCGATGCCTGCCCCGACCTGTTGCCCCAGAAACTGCCCCCGTTGCGACGGAAGTGGGGAGTACGGCGAAGCTGGGTACGTGGGCAGTGATTGGGGATGGGCTCAGTGGACGGCACGTTCGGCGAAGGAGGTTGTGTTGCCGTTGCGGGATGCCAACGCGGTGGTTGGCAGCACCCCCATGAGACCGGCGCGAGTGGCATGGACGATCTCGCCGCCTCGCATGACCAAGGTGGCCTCCGCGACGCCGTCGGTGCGAACGACCAATGCGAGGTCGGCACGCATTCCGGTCCGGATCACCCCGCGGTCAACCATGCCGAAGGTGCGCGCGGCGTCACGGGTGACCATGGCGATCGACTCCGGCAGCGACCGCAGGCCGAGATCGAAGACCCGGAACGGTGCTTCTAGCATCGACGGCGAGTGGTAATCGGCACAGATGATGTCGGCCAGGCCGGCCTTGATCAGGTCCAGGGCGCTGGCGTTGCCGGTCGTTGACCCACCGCGCACGATATTCGGGGCGCCAAC
>BJHB01000435.1:0-2958 GCA_014191415.1 Chloroflexota bacterium | reverse complement strand
CCTTGGGGGTGGGAACTGTTCTGGCGCGCAAAAACTGGCTGAACGCCTAGTCCAGAACGACGGCGGGCAGCGGTGGCATACCGACCGTGCGGTTCTGCCACCCGCCCTTGGAAAAGCGCCACCATAGGGCCGCGTAGTTCACGAGAGACGATACGCCGAAGCCCGCGACTGCACCGGCCAGCCCCCAGCCGAGCACTGCAGCGCAGACCCATGCAACCGGCAGGATGATGAACCACCCGGTCACTATCGAAGTGATCATCGGGAACCGGGTATCTCCGACACCCCGCAGGGCGCCACCCAGGACGAATCCGAGACCGATGATCGGCATGCCCGGAATGAATGCGTAGAACCCGCGGGCCGCCTCCTCGATGGTGGCGGGATCTGTCGTGTAAGCCCCGGCAATCGCCGATCCGAACAAGCCGAACAACACGCCAACAATGACCATCCAGCCAGCTGCGAGCTGTTGGGCGAACCGTGTCACCGCGGCGGCACGAACCAAATCCTTGGCACCCACGGCCTGACCGACAAGCGAGGTCGTAGCAATCATCAACCCGATCGCCGGCAACCAGGCAAGGGAACCGGTGCCGAACGCAATCCGTTGCGCGCCGAGCACGGTAGTCCCAAGGGAAAGGAGGATGCGACCGAACACGAGGAACAACAGTGAGAACGACAATTGCTCGATCACCGCGGGCAGGCTGAGCGTCAGGAACTGTCGACCGATGTCCAGGTTCGGTTTCCAGCCGGAATGTCCGAGAGGCGCACTCTTTCCGAGGCGGATACCGTTGGGAGTAGATGCACGGAATAGGGCCGCCACCATCAGGACGGCACCAACCAACCGGGCGATGTTTCCACCCCACGCGGCACCAACGATGCCCAGATCAGGCGCGCCCCATGCACCAAAGGCAAGGGCCCACGCGCCCACGATGTTGATGACGTTGACGATCGCACCGGCAATCATCGGTGTGCGGGTGTCTCCGGCACCCCGCATCGCCCCGCCAACGGCAATCTGGATGGTCAACGGCGCCAAGCCAAGCATCGACACGAGAAGGAATGACGTGGCAGTATCGGCGACCTCGCCCGTCGCCCCACCCAACGCAACCGCCGGCCCCGCCAGTGCGATTCCCACGATGGTGAGGATGATGCTCAGGACACCGCCGAAGACGACACCCTGGCGCAGGGCACCAGCGGCACGGACGGGAGTACGGGCACCGGTCGCCTGCGCGACGAGGACCGTGGTGCCAATGCCAACAGACATCAATCCGCTGAGCACCACAAAGAAGACCTGCAAGGCGACACCAGACCCGGCTAGCGCGATGGTTCCAAGGCGACCGGTGATCGCGACGTCCGCGATGGAGACCGCGGTGGACAGCAGTTGTTCGACCACCACGGGCCACGCCAGGCGGATCACGTCCCGGCGAAGTTCGCCTCCTGTCATCAAGGCGGGAACCTCAGCTTCACGGGCAATGCCGGCATGACCAACGGAAGGCGGTCCGTTACCCACAAAATCGACGGCGCTGGAGCTCGGAGCATCATCGGGCAGGGTCGCAATGGACATTGGACGCCTTTCGGGGTTCGCTTGAAGAAGAGGCAGCTCAGGATCCTTCCAAACCGGCCTAAGTTTGTACGCTCGAAAATGACCTGCCCACGCCCTTATGACCCGGTGGGTCCCCCGTTGTCACACCCCTGATTGTCCGACGCGGCGGACGGATTTCACTATTCCGTGCAACCATCAAAGGATGACAGACGCGCCGTCCGCTGTCGCTGAACGCGGCCGACTGCAAGCCCAATAATATTATCACCGCAGTAACATTTATTTGCATTGCCTTGACGCGATCAGGCACACCCAGTCCCGGCGTGCACGCACGAAAAGGACGGAAACCCCTCAATGGATTACAGCGACATCGGCCTCTGGGTCGTTCAGGGACTGCTCGCATTCGCCATGATTGCGTCCGGAGGCATTAAGGCCGCAACTCGTCGCGAAAAGCTCATGACACGAATGGCATGGGTTGCCGGCTTTCCCACATGGGCACCGGTTGCAATCGGCGCCGCCGAGGTGGCAGGAGGAATCGGGCTGATCCTGCCGTGGGGAACCGGCATCGTGCCAGTACTCACGCCGGTCGCCGGGGCATGCCTCGCCATCCTCATGGTTGGCGCGGTCAAGGTCCACGCCGATCACTCCGACCTCAAGGGTGGCATTCCGGCGGGAGTTCTGGGCCTCCTTGGCATCATCGTCGCGGTTGGACGATCACTCTGATCAGCGTGGGTTTGCGTGGGTTTCGTTTGATCGGGTTTCTCGCGGTCGTCCTGTCGGTTTGGGGAGCCTTGCACGGCTATGCCTACGTGCGGCTCGTCCGGGATCCGGTCTTGCCGCCGGAGGTCACCTTTGTGGTGGTGGTGGCAATGGCTGCCGGGGCGGTTTCGGTTCTTCTGGCGTTCTCGCGGGCCCTGTCCCCACCATGGGCCGGCAGGGTGCACTGGATCGCCTTCACATGGTTGGGATCGATTTTCATCATCGATGTCCTGCTCCTCCTCGGTGAAGTGATCCTCCTGGCAATCAGTTTGACTGGAGTGACAACGGCGTTCAACCCGCTCGAACTCGCCCGCGGACGCGCGATCATGACCGTCTTGATCGGCATGGCCGCCATCCTCACGGCGTTGCGAAACGGCGCGACCCCCGTCCCGGTTCACCGGGTCGACGTCCGTCCGGATGCATGGCCGCGCCCCCTTGATGGCCTGACCATCACGGTCCTCTCGGACCTGCATGTCGCTCCGGGAACGTCGCCAGCGTACGTGCGCGACGTCGTGGACCGCACCAACGCGCTCAATCCAGACATCATCGCCCTGTGCGGCGACCTCGTTGACGGGCCGGTAACGGCGCTCGCAGATGCGGTCCGGCCACTCAGTGACCTCCGCGCAAGGCTTGGGACCTTTGCCGTCACCGGGAACCACGAGTTCTTT
>BJHB01000434.1:0-2960 GCA_014191415.1 Chloroflexota bacterium | reverse complement strand
GTAAATCAGGCGGCCTTTGTGAGGAACGAACATATAAATAAAGGGGCGATGGGGTGTGGGGTGTGGAAGAGCGAAGCGAGGGGCAGGGAAGGAAGCAGACCACCCAGTGCCATTTATGCCGGCACGGTCATGCACCGGCGAGTGCGCCCCACCCCGCACGTGCTCCAGTACGGCATGTTCACCCTGCTGCTCGACCTCGAAGAAGTGCCACGCCTCGCCAGCCGGTTGCGTTGGTTCTCGCTGGGCCGTGCGAACCTCTTTGCCTGGCGACCACAGGATCACCTTTCCGGCGGGAGTGACCTCCGGAGCGAGGTTGACGGAATCCTTGAGCGAGCCGGGATGGATCCTGATGGTGGGAGTGTGCACCTGCTCACGATGCCCCGCGTGCTCGGCTACGTCTTCAATCCCATCAGTGTCTACATCTGCCACCGGGCCGGGGGCGGCCTGCAGGCGGTCCTCTACGAGGTGAACAACACCTTTGGAGACCGACACTCCTACCTGTTTCCAGTTGGCGACTTCGAAGGTGGTGGGGGTACATCGTTGCGGCATTCCTGTGCAAAGGCACTGCACGTCTCGCCGTTCGTGGACATGGGGATGCGGTACGACTTCCGCCTTCGACCGCCGACCGAGACCTTCGGCCTGCGCATCGACGTCAGCGACGGTGATGGTCCCCTGCTGGTGGCTGCCGAACGCTTGCGCCGGCGCCCGTTGACCGACCGCGAACTGTTGCGCGGGTTCATGGAGTTCCCGCTGCAAAGCCTCAAGGTAATCGCAGGAATCCATTACGAGGCATTTCACATCTGGCGAAAGGGCGTTGGTTTACGCCGTCGTCCACCGCCGCCTTCAATGCCGGTCTCGGTCATGGCCCTGTCGCCACCCCATCGCCCCGCCTGACTTATGTGCTTCGCTTGATGTTTCCGACACCCGAACGGCGCGACGCGCTGGGCAGGGATGCCCGCGGACCGGACTGTGGCCCACCCTGACTCCCCAGATCGCAATATGCTTCACGTAATTCACAACAGCTAGGACACAACATGTCGGACTTCGGACAGACCTCACGCAGAACTCAGCACGCTCCAGGAGACGGGAGTGAGATGGCGGCCTCCCCGGTTGCGACGGGAGCGGTGAGGATGCGGATCATGTCCGGGTTCCTGGCGAAGGCACTGGGTGCTGCGTTGTCGCGCATGCACTATGGCGGTCTCACCCTTGTCCTGCCGGATGGGCGACGGGTCGAAGGGCATGGCCCGATGCCGGGTCCGACTGGCGTGATCCACGTCCACCGTCTGCGATGCCTCGGGCAACTGCTGTTCACGGGCGACGTGGCCTTTGCCGAGGCGTACATGCGCGGCGACTGGACCACACCCGATCTTGCTTCGGTGATCGAGGTGGTGGCACGGAACCGGGAAGCCCTCGACCAGGCGATCGATGGGTTCGGCCCGGCTCGCGTCCTCGACTGGGTGACCCATCGCTTGCGGGCAAACTCCAAGGCCGGGAGCCGACGCAACATCTCGGCACATTACGATCTGGGGAACGAGTTCTATGCCGAGTGGCTTGACGAGGCGATGGTGTACTCGTCGGCGATCTTCGAACGTTCCGAGGCGACCTTGGAGGAGGCCCAGGCGGCCAAACTCGACCGGGTGATGGATCTGGTGGATGCCCAGCCCGGGCACCGCGTCTTGGAAATCGGTGTCGGTTGGGGTGCCCTGGCGTCCCGGATTGCCCAGTGCGTCGGCGCCCATGTCACCGGCCTGACCCTTTCGGCACACCAGCTGGCGCACGTGCAGGCCCTCGCGGCGCGTGACGGTCTGTCGGACAAGATCGACGCGCGCTACGAGGATTACCGCGACGCGCGCGGAACCTTTGACCGGATCGTCTCAGTGGAGATGATCGAGGCCGTCGGGCGAGCATACTGGCCGGCGTACTTCAGCGCGCTGCGGGATCGTCTCCGTCCCGGCGGGCACGCGATCGTGCAAGCGATAACCATTGACCATGCCAGGCTTGAAGAGTACGCGGCGAAGCCGGACTTCATACAGATCCACATCTTTCCCGGCGGGATGCTGCCTTCGATCGAGGCTATGGCAGATGAGGCGGCACGTGCCGGGTTGTCGTTCGAATGTGTGGAACGCTTCGGGGCGAGTTACGCACGGACGCTTGCCGAGTGGCGTGGACGCTTCCTGAGTGCATGGCCCAGGATCGAGGCGATGGGCTTCGACGACGTGTTCCGGCGCAAGTGGGAGTACTACCTTGGCTACTGTGAAGGTGGCTTCCGCGCGGGGGCGATCGACGTGGGCCTCTACAAGTTTGCCCCGGTGCGGTAGCCATAGCCGTTGGGGGGTGGGACGCTCCTGCGCTAGTCGCATGTGTCTAGGGGCCGACAGAAGCTTGCACTCCGACGCCGGTCGCTCTTCTCGGGTCCTCTGCGCATCACGCTGTAGAGGAGCAACTTGAGTTCGCCGGTGTGTGGCTGGAATGCGACCGTCGCACGATTCGCCGCCGGGCTACCGGGATCTTGCGAGCGATCCGGCGGTCGAGGTGGCTTCCCCGTCCGAGCGCCTCGTCGATATCGTTTTCGAGCAGGTGCGTATCGACCATGTGCCACGTGTACCGGTCGATGTACCCGTCTTCATCCAGGAACCGGCGGTCGTAATAGAGCTCGGGCATTGTGTCTTCCCTCCTGTTGGAAGAGTTGTCATTCACTTCTTCCGATATGAGAGAAACAGTCATCTTCCGGGGAATGTGAGCGTGATACGTCCAGAGATTGGGTGATCCTTGTGCGGGCCTGTGACTGATCGCCCGGGTGCGGTGAACGCGTCTGCACGCGAAGCTTACGCCTCTCTTCACGCCCCACCAATCGCGAGTACCATGGCGTCGCGCGCCTAAGCGAAGCGTGCGTGGATGAGGGGAGGCGATGGGGTGGGCCAAGCGAAGCGTATATAAATCACGCGGCGATGGGGTGGGGT
>BJHB01000433.1:0-2964 GCA_014191415.1 Chloroflexota bacterium | reverse complement strand
CGCCGTGTGCGACGCCGACGAGTTTCCAAACTCGCCGCTTCGATCCCTAAAGTCTGTTAACACGTCTGCGAAGTCAAGCCGTTACTCGGGATCGGCACCCGAAAGTGCGGCACCGTCGAGACGGAAGGTATGCCACTCCTCAAGGTTCTGGGCACCCCGCCGACGGTAGAACGCTATCGCCGGTTCGTTCCAGGTGAGCACCCTCCACTCCATGCGCCCGCATCCGCGCGCCCGTGCCTCGGTCACGCATGCATCGAACAGGGCCTTGCCAGCCCCCACACCTCGGCGTTCGGTGAGGACGAAGATGTCTTCGAGATAGAGCAACGGCTTCGCCAGAAAACTCGAATACGTCATGAAGAAGAATGCGTATCCGGCAACAACGCCGTCCACCTCAGCGAGGCGAACTTCGAACCGGGGCCGCTCAGAGAACGCGTCCACCAGGAGGCGTGCCTTCGCGTCGGGATCAGGACGGTCAAGGTTCTCATAGTCGGCAAGTGCATCAATCAGCCCGACGAATGCAGGGCCGTCTTCGGGAAGCATCTGGCGGATGATGACGTTAGGCGACGTCGGTCTGGTGTTCATGGAGGATGATCGTAGCGGTCTGCATGACCCGCGATCAGCTACGGTGACTGCTCAGAAGTTCGCCAAGACCCGTCAAGGCAGGAACTGCACTCCCTGACGAACGCTCACCACACCCCGAGGACACGCAGCGTCGGACCGAACAGCGCAATGCCAATGAACGCGAGGATTGCAAGCATCACCACCTGGAAAGCAAGGCGGGCGGCGATCCAGCCAAGGCCGAACCCGAACCCCGTTGCAAACGGTCCGGGTTCGCGCCGATAAGGCGTAATCGATTCGGACCGGGGGTACCACTGTGGGCTTGCCACGTACACCGGCCGTGATGGCGAACTCCCGGGCAACGGCAAGTTCGCGTCACGTTCCCGCGCACTGGCCGCCGACGGTGCCTGCACAAGTTCCACACGTGGAGCACCAAGCGCGGTGCCGCAACAGTCGCAGAACGATGCCCCCGGTCGGGGAAGGGTGAGACACTTGACACAGGGCGCACCAGGACGGATCGGCGGAGGTGCGCGTCGCGGTGCCCCCATCGTAATGCCGTCAGGCACCTTCGTCTCCCTCATGTCTGCTACCCATGCCCGTGACCATGTCCCCCCATCCCGAACGAGTGCTCGTATGCAAGTGCGAAGAGATAGCTCAAGGGGGTTGGGGAGGTTGACGACGTTGCCCCGTCAGGATCCGGTACAGATGCGCGTGTTGCCTGCAAGTTCTCCTTCAGGAAATCGGTCATCTGCGTCCAAGCCTTGCCTTGCGCACCGCCCGCAGCAATGCCGGCGGCGTCATGGACAAATCCATGAGGCTCACCGTCATACACCGAGACCGTGTTGCGGACCCCCGCCTCCGTCAAGCCCTTCCGGAACGCTTCAACCTGATCAAGTGGGATG
This sequence comes from Chloroflexota bacterium, assembly GCA_014191415.1. Lineage (GTDB taxonomy): Bacteria > Chloroflexota > UBA11872 > UBA12225 > UBA12225 > UBA12225. Next base: position 1,504 of record BJHB01000433.1, on the reverse strand, counting down.
GTGGAGTCGGCTCCTCCGAACATCCCAAGTGTGGGTCCGCGCAACACCTTCAGTTTGGCAGGGTCGGTTTCTGGTGCCCCGTAGAAGACGACCGTCGCTGCCATCACCGGGTTGTGCAAGCTGTACATGAGTGACGCTCGGCCGCCGAAACAAAAGCCGGCGGTTGCGACGCGAGCGCTGTCGGCGTCCGGTTGCGCCTTGATCCAGGCGAACACCGAGTCAAGGTCTGCGTTAATGTCCTCCGGACGTGTGGTAAGCGTCTGGTAAATCGCACGAGGAATCCATTCGGTCGTCTGACCCCGCATCGTGTCGGGTGCGACCACCATATACCCCTCTTTTGCAAGGAGGTCGGCCTTGCCCACTATGCTCGCGTTCAGACCGTAGAACTCATGGATCATGATCACGACGGGACCGGCCCCAGTGGGTCGGGCGACATATGCACGCACTGCAGGCGAACCCCCGGCACCGGGAATTGTCACGTTGGTCACTGCCGAAAGCCTGTCGCCACCTACGGCATAGTCGAAGACTACCGATCCCACAAGACCAATGACCACGGCCCCGAGAACCGCAACTCCCCAAGTCAAAATGCGTCGAGCCAGTCTCACCAAATCCTCCGTGCGCCACGTTGACGTTGCGTGCCAAACCTTTGTAAGGAAATCGGCCTTCGTGGCTGGACCGAACGTGTCGGACGAACGGCGTGCGACACTGTTATGGTATCGGGTCGCTCAGTCCCAAGGGATTACGGAATCCCGTCGGTCGGCGACCTTGCCTCCCGGCAAGCAGCAAACCCGGGCCCATAGCTCAGCGGTTAGAGCGACTCCCTCATAAGGAGCAGGTCGCAGGTTCAAATCCTGCTGGGCCTACCCGGATACCCTCCACGCAGCTTGCACGCTACGATTTAAATTGAGGGAACCTGCACGTAGCAGCGCAGCCCTCACGATGCGTAAGTGCGAGGTGAAGCCGAAGTGCAAAGTCTGGCAAGAACGACTATCACGGTCATCGTCACGGGACTTATCCTGGCGATACTCATCATGGCAATCGTGGGTGTCGCAACTGCCGGACTGCTCATCTTGGGTATCGCGTTGATCGGGACGAGCGCATTGATGCTTTTTCGCCACACGCGCGACCTGTCTGGCAAGACGCCATCTTGGCAACCCATCATTGTCGAACCCCGCCAGCGTCGCCAGCGACCATCGCCAAGGCAACCCCAAGTGATCGAGGGCGTATCCAAGGACGCCGAGTAGCGAAGACCGGTCCGAATTGGAAATTTCATGAGACTGTTGGTGGTAGGGGGAACCGGGACCATCGGGGTGGAAGTCGTGAGACTGCTCGAGGCTCGTCACGACGTTGTTGTGGCAAGCCGTACCTCGGCACTACGCGTCGACATCAGGGACAGCGCCTCGATTGACCAACTCATCTTGACGGTCGGGCCAATTGATGGGGTGGTTTCGTGCGCTGGAAGCACCAAATTCGGCACGTTGGATGAGCTTTCCACAGAGGACAT
>BJHB01000432.1:0-2973 GCA_014191415.1 Chloroflexota bacterium | reverse complement strand
CGCCGCTTCCAACCTCGGTGGATCGGTCTCTGAGCGAGATGTCACGCTGACCCTGAAGAGATATGGGTCTCGCGTGTCCGAACTTCCAGCCCCAGCCGACTGTGCGAGCCCGGTGGTCACGAGCGCTGTGTAGAGACGTGAGGACCGGCCAGCACTGAGGACTGCACCCAGCAACCAGAGAGCTGGCGTATCCGGGTGCGTGTTTGCCGGCACGTGATAAGCCTGCGAGAGGATCGGAACCGGACCGGGTCTCCTGACGGTGACGCGCCGTTCGCCTTCCTGCACCGGTTCGACCGCGGCCACAATGCTCGGATCCGCCCCGCGCGGGATGGGCCCGAACTCCTTGTCAATCGCGGAAACCATCTCATCGGTGTCGAAGTCGCCGACGGCTACGACGATCGCATTATTAGGAACATAAAACCTTCGATAGTGGTTGAAAAGGGTGTCCCGTGTCATCGTGCGCAGGTCGTGCTTGTAGCCGACGACTGGTTGACCGTACGCGTGCAGCTTGTACGCGGCGGCAGAAGTCTCCTCAAAGAGGGCGTAGCCAGGCTGGTTTTCACTGCCCTCACGCTCGGAAATCACTACACCGCGTTCGCTCGCCACTTCATCGGGAAGGAAGCGTGCGTTCGTCATCCGGTCCGCCTCTATAGCGATGGCAATGTCGATGTGACGGCTTGGCATCGTCTCGTAGTAGGCCGTGTAGTCGACCCACGTCATGCCGTTCCGGACGCCACCGCATCCTGCGATGGTTTTGTCTGCGACACCTTTTGGGAACCGATCGGTTCCCTTGAAGACCATGTGTTCAACCCAATGGCTTGCTCCGGTCGTGCCCGGCACTTCGTGTCGTCCGCCAACCCGGTACCACACCCAGAAGCTGACAATGGGGGACGTCCGTACTTCACGGGTAAGGATCGACAGGCCGTTGGAGAGCGTGTGCTCCCGCGCCTGGGACCGTCCGGACGAAGCCATTCCCGCAGGGAGTGCCACGGGCACCTCGATGGCCATTTCAGTCTCCGATCGTATTGCACGCCACCCGCAAACTCGCACATTTCGCCAACGTAGCGACTAATTTCACGGCGGGAGGCACCAAAGGATGCCAGAGCACTACTGAATCCTGTTCATCAGGCCAGCGGTACCGCCTCCTTGCCAAGGGAGGCGGAGTATACTCCCGCCCGGAGGGAAACGTGGGCGAAGTGAATGCGGGAAGCTGTTCGAGCCAAAGCGACGAGCAAGCCAAGAATTCATCTTCTGCACGCACCCGGGCCTCGCATGGTGCGGACTTCGTTTTCATACGCCCTACCGAGTGGGCTGAGGCCTTTTCTCACGCCTACGGGATTTCCACGGGTCAGGCGTCAACGATACTCGGGGAAACAGCTGCGTCAGGCCACGCTACCGGATTGACTGGCCTGTCACAGCTTTGGGAACAAGCATCAAATGCATGTGCACGGTACGTTGCGCACAGGGACATCGCAGTGGGAATGGACCTCGGTTATTTCCGCTGGACTAGGCACACCAACGGCAGCGTGAGCCTGGGCGGGACTGAGCTGGCGTCATCCGTCGGGGTCTGGAGGGTCTGCCGCGACATCGACGATGCCATCGCGACCTCTGCGAACGAGACTGACTTCCTCGACGAGGATCACGAGATGATCTCCGACGTGAAGGTGTACTGAGGAGTGCTGAGCGAAAGACACGTGCGATTTTGTAGTGCTTGGGCAAGCTAAAAATCAGCGTCCAGCGCGTTCGAAATCATCGTGTTGACTGGCCGGTTGTGACTATCAAAGAAAGAGCGGGCAAATGCCAGGGGACACGCAGCAGAACCCGGACCAGGCAAGTGTCGGTCAAAAGGTTGCTGCCGTCCGTGCGAATTCGTTGGACGAGGCGCGTCTGAAGGCAGCGTACCTCCTGTCCGTTCCGCCCGAACAGCTCGTCCTAACAGTGACGGCGCAGCACTCGCGAGGGTTCTTCGGGCTAGGCGGTGTTGAACTGGACGTCGAGGCTCGATGGTCACCACCCGAGGCGGTGACGGCAGTCCCTGTCGCACCGGGAGCCCCAGCAGGGGCAGCACCTCCAGCCGCGACGATTTCTTGCCGCCGGGGGCGGGTTTCCGTGACCGTTCGTCGTCCCCTGCCCGGTGAACGACCTGCGACGCCGTCGACAGTCGATGCCCTGATCGAAGGCTGGCCGATTGGCGCCCGTGACAGCGATGTGATTGCACAGGCAATACGATCCGCGGACGGAGTACCACATGTATTTGCCGCGATTGCGCCCACCGTCCAACCCCAGCCTGACGACGCGATTGCGGTCCACGTGTCCTCAGACGAAATGGTTGCATGGCTGATCCCGTGGGCCGACGCAGAGGTCACCGAGGCCGGACTATCTGCCTCGCTTGAAACCGCGGGCGTCAGCGCAGGCGTTGACTTGGCCCAATTCGGTTCATTTGTCGGTACACGGCTGTCCGTTCCAGCTGTAATCGCCCACGGACGTCCGGTAGCCAACGGTATCGACGCGGTCGTTGATTTCATTGTTCCGCGGGTTGCAGGTGTGCATGCCCCGTCTGCGGGCGACGATGCTACGGTCGACTATCGTGAGATGGGTTCAACTGGCAAGGCGGTCAAATCTGGCGACGTCGTTGCGCAAAAGACCCCAGTTACGGAAGCGGTCGAGGGAATTACCGTTCGGGGCGTGACTATCCCGGGCACCATTGCAAAGGACATCGACCTTCACAAGTTCAACGGTAAGGGAACGCAAGTTACCGAAGACGGTCTCGCGATTGTTGCCTCGACGTCTGGGGCAGGATCTTGGATAGCTGACAGGGTCTCCGTCCTTCCACTCACGAGCATCCCTGGTGACGTGGACTTTTCTACAGGGAATGTCAGAGTCGAAGGAGATGTGTCGATCTCGGGCACGATCACCACGGATTTCGTCGTTGAGGCGACCGGAAACATCACTGTCCTTGGCGCGATTGAAGGC
>BJHB01000431.1:0-2994 GCA_014191415.1 Chloroflexota bacterium | reverse complement strand
CCAGGGCTCCTACGGCCGTGGTCTGCCTCGAACCTGCAACCTCGTCCGCCGCCATGTGCCCCCCAATCGCGAACAACCGGCACGGTTCCAGTCACTCACGCCACGAACCCTTCGGCCCTCGGACCATGAGTGCGACAAGATGCCGGTTTCGACGACACTGGGTGATCGATCCAAGACCGTCACCAACTTGTAACCCGTATCGTAGCGTTCGTTAATCGGAACGTCAAACACTCGTGCAAGGTGCGGACCTCCGTCCAGTACGTCACCGATGTCACGCAAGTGGTGTCGACGCGATCCACGCCCGCCCGACCTCGGCTACACTCCACGCTTGCGCAATCGACCCGCGCGCCGTGTGCGGGGCGTCTCCATCGAATATTTCGCTGATCGTGCCCACTCCAGCGTCATCCCAGAGGTGTTCCCTCAGGGGCGAAAGCAGGGCGCGTGCCCCCGTCTCGTGGCTAAGCATCCAGGCATCCACCATCGGCCCGAGGAGCCACGCCCACGCTGTCCCCCGGTGGTAGGCACTGTCCCTGGTTTCGGCGGTCCCTGAACACTCGCCCCGGTACCGCGGATCGGCAGGGGTGAGGGTGCGGACGCCCCGTGGGGTCCACAGGTGTGCCCGAACTGTTTCAGTCACCTGACGGCGCTGGGTGCGGGTCAATGGGGTCGACGGTAGTGCCGCCGCGATCAACTGGTTTGGTCGCAGGGATGCGTCATTGCCCCGTGGTCCATCGATTACGTCGAGCAAGTAGCCGGCGGTGCCGTCGACGCGATGCCAACCACCGGTGGTTGGGGCGCACCAGAAGCGGCTTTGAAAACTCTCCGACGCACGGGTTCTCGCGACCCGGTAACGATCCGCACCCTGCCGGTCGCCGCGCCCGTCGGCCCATTGCGACATCAGGGAAAGCGCGTGAATCCAGAGCGCATTCACCTCAACTGGCTTTCCGGCCCTTGGCGTCTGGTCGATGCCGTCGACCCGGGCATCCATCCAGGTAAGTTGCCCGTCGCTGCATTGGACAAGTCCGTCGGCCGGATCGACACCGATTCCATGTCGGGTGCCAGCCATGTGGCATTCAATGATCTCGGTCAGGACCGGCCACAGCCTGTCGACCAGCGCCCCGCCCGCCATCGTGTCAATCCGGTCGATGGCATGGATGAACCAGAGGGTCGCATCCACGGTGTTGTAATCGCCTTCGCCCAATTGGGCGCCGCTGTCTGGAAACCGGTTCGGCAACATTCCGCGGTTCACGGCCCGTGCCCAGGCGCCCAGGACTTCGCATGCCTCCGCGACCCGTCCGGTGAGTTGTGTCAAGCCCGGCAGCGCGATCATCGTGTCGCGCCCCCAATCGCCAAACCAGTGGTAGCCCGCAATCACGGTGCGACCGGAGCTGGCCCCACTCCCGTGGCGATCACTGAAGTTCCGGACCACAATGAAGTCGTTTGCAGCCCGGCAGAGCTGCTCGAGGAACCGGGGGTCAGCGTCAGCTTGAACCTGTCCTTCGATTGCCCTTGGCGGTTCAATTGTGGGAGAAGCGAACATGTAAAACCGGCGGGGTGGCGGGGTGGTGGGGCGCGTGACAACCGTCCGACCGGCCCCAGGCGCCGGATTGGGCGGCGCGCCAATCGCCGCGACAGTGGCCGTAACGGTCAATGTCTGGCGTTCCTGCATTGTCGTTGAAAGTGTGCCGACACAGTACAGGTCCTCCACGTGATCGAATCCCCGCGCTCGTTCCTCCCGGTGCAGGAAGTTCCACCACCATCCAGCTGACGAACTGTCCCAGTTCCAATTGGCGCCGCGTGGTGGGGTCGCTACCAGATGCCAGGACGGCGCGTGTTGATGCGCGCGGACTTCGATCACCGCATGGTCAGTTGCACGCACTGGACTGACCTCGAAGTGCCATTCGCCATTTCCACGCCATTCCGCGTGGAAGTCCCTCGAAGTGGCCAAGGGTCGAATTCGGAGGGTCGCAGATGGCACACCCAGCAATGTCCACGAAATGTGGGTCGCACTCGCGTGATGGCCGGATCCATCAGCAGTTGGGTTGGAGGTATCGCACCAGATCTGTCGTTCGATTCGTCCACCCGAGCCGATGTCCCATATCCACGTGGGGCGTCCGTCGAGCAGCTGGAATGACCGGAGATGATCCATGCCACGCGGGTGGATGGTGCCGTCCTCGAACTCGTGGCTGGAAAGGCTCACTGGCATGGCACCTGCCACGCCCGAGACCAGTTCATCAAGATGCGAGAGGAGCACATGCCGCCCAAGAGGTGGAGCGAGGGGTGCCACAAGCAGTCCGTGATACCTGCGTGTGTGTGGACCCGGAACCGACCCACTCGCGTAACCGCCCAGTCCGTCGGTGACAAGCCATTCGCGTGTCAGGCACACGTCAAGTGGCACGCCATTCGACGGTACGGAAACATGCTCACGCGTAAACCCGCCCTGGTCGTCGGCGGAACCAGATGCCAGGCCATGGGATGCAGAGACTGCTGGTAATTTGATTGAACGGCTTGCCATCCACGTTCCCTCCGCTAATGGCAGTCGGAGCTTCACCGCCACCCTGATCGTATCGCGGTTCCGTCAATGACGCTGACGGTGGCAGTTCCATGGACTTCAGTGACTTGAGTATCCTGAGGCCAAGCGACGCGTCCGTGAATCAGGTGGCAATGGGCAGCGAAGCGGGCATATGAACCCGGCTGGGCTGGGGAGCGCAGCGAGGGGTCTGGCAGCGACGCGGGCATATGAATCCGGCGGGGTGGGATGGTGGTGTGGGAGCGAAGCGAGGGGCGGAATGCAGATTGGAACGTCCGGTCACACCGTAATCATCGGAGCTGGGGTGATCGGCGCGGCGATCGGCCAGTCGCTTGTCTCTCGCGGGCAGTCCGTCACCGTTATCGAGCGGGGATTGATCGCCGCAAAGCCCGGTGCATCCGCTGCCTCGGCGGCGCTGTTGGAGCCTCTGGCCGGGGCGCATCCCGAACGCCGGGACACGGCAC
>BJHB01000430.1:0-2995 GCA_014191415.1 Chloroflexota bacterium | reverse complement strand
CTGGCGGTCTCCTGACGGTCTCTTTTGACATCCGTCTAGTAACGAGCAGAGGCGAGTGGTGAAGGTCACGGCATCGGTCAAGAAGCGCTGCGAGAAGTGCAGTGTGATTAAGCGTCATGGCGTGCTCAGGGTGATTTGTTCTGAGCCCAAGCACAAGCAGAAGCAGGGGTAGATTCGATGTCGCCTGTTGGGAGGATTGCCTACCTAACGGTGCGTCTCCAGGTCTGGTTCCGGATGAGCCGAAGGGTCTATTGAGATGGCACGTATTGCTGGGGTTGATATCCCCCGCGAAAAGCACGTAGAGATTTCGTTGACATACATTTACGGAATCGGGCGCACGGTTGCGAAGCGGGCTTTGGCGATTTGCAAGATTGCCCCTAACCGCAAAGTGAGCGCGCTCACTGAGGACGAGGTCAACCGGCTCCGTGAGGTTGTCGAGCGCCAGTTCATTGTTGAAGGCGATCTCCGGCGGATTGTGCGACAGAACATTCAGAGGCTGATCGATATCGGTTGCTATCGGGGCCAGAGGCATCGCCGTGGGCTTCCGATGCGTGGTCAGCGCACCAGGACGAATGCTCGCACCCGACGCGGGCCCAAAAAGACTGTCGGTTCGCGTAAGAAGGCGACGGCGAAGAAGTAGCTTCTTTTTGGAGGTCACCGGCCCGTGTTGTGGGTGTGGTAGCTTCCGGCTCTATACGCAAGTGGACCACTGAGGCAGTTGGCAGTCCGAACAGGCGCGGTTGAATGCGCGGGCGGGTGTTGGCTGTCCAAGGAGATGAGAGACCGGTATGGCCGAGCGGAAACGTGGGAGTACGCGCCAGAAGCGCCGCGAAAAGCGTAATGTGCCTCGCGGGCAGGCGCACATTCAGTCGACGTTCAACAACACGATCGTGACGATCACGGATCCTAACGGTAATCCGGTTTCTTGGAGCACCGGCGGTGCTGGCGGGTTCAAGGGTTCTCGGAAGAGCACCCCGTATGCAGCTGGTGTGACCGCCGAGAGTGCTGCCCGACGTGCGATGGAGCAGGGCATGCGCTCGGTTGAAGTGTTTGTTCGGGGACCGGGTTCCGGTCGTGAGTCTGCGATCCGTTCGTTGCAGGCGGCAGGATTAGCGGTCATGTCGATCACAGATGTGACGCCTGTGCCGCACAACGGACCGCGCCCACCTAAGCGGCGGCGGGTTTAGCTCGCACGTCGGCCTGGTTGGTCGCTAGTGTGCTATGGGTCTCTGGCGACGCCCATGTGTCCGCAAGGATATAGAAGTTCACCAGATGGGGTTCGCTGCCGGATTGAGTGTTCTGCCTACCTAGATTGGTAGGCGTTCGTGAGTGGTCTGGAAGTCTTGCTTGCATCTTCCCATTACCGCAAGGATGGTGGTTGGAATGCAGAGTGCCGAGTGAGGGGCACCCCAATATCTGCCGCGAGCGGCACTCGCTGGTGTTCGTTTCGGAGTTGCACCGCAGTGCAACGGGGTTTTGTGAATGGCTCGCTACACGGGACCGGTGTGCAAGCTTTGCCGACGGGAGGGCGTAAAGCTGTTCCTCAAGGCGGAGCGATGTGTCACCAAGTGCACCCTCGACAAGCGTCCGACGCCTCCCGGCCCTCAGGGGACCGGCAAGCGTCGACGCCCGACAGAGTTTGCTTTGCAATGGCGGGAGAAGCAGAAGCTTCGTCGCACCTATGGTGTTCTTGAGGCGCAGTTCCGACGTCATTATGATGAGGCGGAGCGTCGTCCGGGTTCAACCGGGTTCAACCTTCTTCAGATTCTTGAGAGCCGGCTTGACAATGTTGTCTATCGCATGGGCTTGGGTGGATCGCGGTCGCAGGCGCGTCAGCTGGTTCGTCATGGCCACTTCACCTTGAACGGGCGTAAGACTGACATTCCATCTGCAATGGTGAAGCCCGGTGACATCGTCGCGGTTCGGGAGAAGTCCCGGAAGTTGGAGATCTTGGTACAAGCCGCGGATGCCACCGGCCAACGGCAGATGCCGGCCTGGTTGACATTCACCAGGGAGAGTTTCTCTGCCAGGGTGAATGCGCTGCCGTTGCGACATGAGATTGATGCACAGGTGACCGAGCAGTTGGTTGTCGAATTCTACGCCCGGTAGGTCCGGGATGACAGAAAGCGCGGGCGGGCATTGCGTTGCTGTGTTCGCCAGTTCCTTATTCTGGCGAGTGTGGGAACGGAAGCGGTCGGGTGACTGAGACGACTTCCCCTGCCTGCCGCCGGTCGAGGGAGGAGGCTCAGACCCCGTGAGTGAACAGGAAACGCTGCCGAGCATTCGTCGTGTTGAGGCGGCCCCAGAGCACGCCAGTGACCCGCACTATGGCGAGTTTGTGCTTGAGCCGCTTCAGCGCGGTTATGGTCAGACAATTGGCAATTCCATGCGCCGTGTTCTGTTGAGCTCTTTGCCGGGCGCGGCAGTTAGCTCGATTCGGATTGACCGGGTGAACCACGAGTTCTCGAGCATTCCGAACGTGAAGGAAGACGTCACACAGATCGTCTTGAACGTGAAGCGGATCAGGGTTCGCAGTTTCGCGCATGAGTCGGTGGTCGCGAGGCTTGATGCTCCCGGGCCCGGTGTGGTTCATGCCCGCGACGTTGTTTGGCCGGACACGGTGGAAATCGTGAATGGCGATCAGGTTATTGCCACTCTTGACAACGACCAAGCACACCTCTCCATGGAATTGACGGTTTCCAGGGGATGGGGTTTCGTTGAGGCGGACCCACGCGACGATACGGCCATCGGCGAGATCCCAGTCGATCAGATCTACACACCGATCCGCAAGGTCGAGTATCACGTTGTCCCAACAAGGCTTGGCGTAAACGTTGACAAGGACCGGCTAAGTCTGCGCGTTTGGACCGATGGAACCACAACGCCTGAGAGCGCGGTAGTTGAGGCGGCACGTATTCTGGTCCGGTCGTTCCAGGTTTTTCAATCGCTAAGCCCGGCGCTTCCCGAGCCCGAGGATCTTCCAGTGAGGCTTCTCGTG
>BJHB01000429.1:0-3012 GCA_014191415.1 Chloroflexota bacterium | reverse complement strand
GTACGTTGCGCCGGGACTCACACGTCGGGAGAGGCGCTATATCCTTGCGTTCGTCCCGGGTGCGACGTTCTCATTCGTCTGTGGTGTCGCCTTCGCCTACTTTGCCCTGATGCCGGCCGCACTGACGTTCTTGCTCGGCTTCGGTGACGACTCGATCAAGGTCGTGCCAACCGTGGCGAGCTACATTGACTTTGTCACCCGGTTACTGGTCGCCGTGGGCGGCGTCTTCCAGTTGCCGTTGATCATGTTCATCCTCACCAAGGTAGGCGTAGTCAACGCCGGCATGTTCGGCAAGTGGAGGCGGTACGTGATCGTCCTGGCGTTCATCGTCGGCGCGGTCGTCACGCCGACGCCGGATCCATTCAACCAGTTGCTGGTCGCGATCCCGGTGATGATGCTTTACGAGTTCGGCGCACTCCTCGCCCGCTTCGCCTAGGCGCATCCCGGCCGTTTAGTGCCTTGCTTGATTCATCGCGTATTGCAAGTCGGCTGGAAGCGGTGATTCACAGACCATTTCCTCGCCATCTGGGCGTCGGAATGCGAGATGGGCGGCATGCAGGAACTGGCGTCCGACAGCGATGGTTGGTTCTGGGCGGCCGTATACCGTGTCACCAGTGACCGGAATGCTAATTGAGGCAAGGTGGACGCGAATCTGATGCGTCCGTCCGGTGACAATCTTGCATTCGATCAAGGTGTGCTTGGCGAAATTTTCGACGATCCGGAAGTAGGTGAGGGCGTTGCGCCCTCCCCGTGGAATGCTCACGAGAGCCATTTCGTCGGGTCGGTCCGGTCGTCTGCCAATTGGTGCGTCGATCGCACCACGGTCGGTCCGAGGGTGACCGTCCACGAGGGCGAGGTACCGCTTCTCGACCGTGCGGTCACGGAACTGCGCCTGCAGGAATGCCAATGCGCGCTCGTGCTTGGCGACGACGATCAGGCCGGAAGTGTCACGGTCGAGACGGTGAACGATACCGGGACGAATGGTGCCATTGATTGCCTGTAAGTCTGGAAGCCGAGCCAGCAAGGCATTCACGAGGGTTCCCCGTGGATGACCGGGTGCCGGATGGACGACCATGCCGGCAGACTTGTTCACGATCGCGATATCTGCATCTTCGTAGACGACGTCGATGGGTATTGCTTCGGCGACGAGATGGGTTACGACGACGGCGGGAACGATGACCGTCACGTTCTGACCAAGCCTGACTTTCGTCGCCGCATCGGCTTGCTCGCCGTTCACGCGGACTTCGCCAGAACTAATCAGCGCCTGGACACGCATCCTGGAAAGACCGGGTCCGTGGGTAACCACGAAGCGGTCGAGGCGATGCCCCTGATCCGGTTCGTCGACGATGAGGTTCCAGGTCGTTGGTTCGTCCGGGTCTGGGGCAAGGTCCAGTTCTGCCTCGTCAAACGCTAAGTCGGCATGCGCGTCAGTTGCAGTCCCATCGGGAAAGCTGCCAATCAGTTGCGGGGTCGGGTGGTCATTGGTGGGTGGTGATTGCGCGATGGTCATCCCTCGTTCTGGATCAGGAGTGCGGCGACAAGCATGACGACCCCAACACAAATGGCGCTGTCGGCGACGTTGAAAATCGCGAAGTGAAACTGCAGTTCGTCGATGTGAAACTCGATGAAATCCACAACCGCGCCAAGGCGTACGCGGTCAATGACGTTTCCGATTGCACCTCCGACTTGGAGGGCGAGGGCGATCCGAACCCACAGGCGTCTGGTCTCGACGGTCCGGTAGACGTAGATGATGACGCTACAAATTGCAAGCGAGAGAGGCAGCAACACATCGCCGAATTGACGGAACATCCCAAACGCTACACCGCGGTTCGTGATGTAATGCAGCGCCAACCACGGGAGAACCGGAATAGTATCCCCAAGGCTCATCGACGAAACCACAAGAAACTTCGTCACTTGGTCGACGAAAACAACCGTACTCGCGATCATGACCAAGAGTCCCCACCGTACGATGGGAGTGGCCCACAAGGCGTTTGCCTTGCGTTCTCCTGCAAGGACGCCTTCAACAGACTGTTGCTGGGGTGCGGGTGTGACCGAAAGGGCAGACGCCGATTCGGTGTCCGAGGCAATCGGACCGCGTGTTGTCATTCTCCGAAAAGGATACCCGTATCCCGTCCGGCGACTCTCGTCGGGCCGCGACCGAGACGTTTCTCATACCCTTTCACGGCGGGACGAATTGGTGAGCCGTAACCGGAAGCCGGCCCCTGAGGTTGGATGACCACTCCCGCAGGGGCGCGAAGGCGGGTCAGGGGCGGGTCACTGGGGTGCGCACGGTGAAGTGGGGCGAAAGTGCGTTCAGGATCAGTTCGAGTTCTTCATGGTCATGCGCATCAAGCGTCAGGCCGGGAAGCCGCTTGTATGGCGACGCGATAATGCGTCGGCGGTAAAGGACTTCCTTGTAGATTGCCGTTCCGAATGCTGCCTCGATGTTAAGGAGCGGAAGCAAGTCATTGAAGAGTTCGCGTGCCCCGTTCAGGTCGCCGGCGTCGATCAGGTTCCACACTTGAGAGTGGACATCGGCACTCTCGCATGCCGGCATCGTGCCGCACGCGCCGCGTCGAACCTCGTCGAACAGGTAGCGTCCGGCCTTGCCTCCCATGATCCCCCTGCAGTGTTCTTCGGCGTGCGCGATGGTGTGCGAGATCTTGAATCCGGTGTTCTGGGATTCCTCCTTGATGTACTGCACCAGTTCGATCTCGCGGCACAGGCGAACGATGAAGTCGGCGGACATGGGGTGACCGATGCCGTTCGTCTTCTCGTGGTTCTGGATGTAGATCGGTAGGCCAGCACCTTCGGCGAGGGCCACATAGAAGTCGAAGATGTGCGCCTCGTCCGTAGGTTCCTGGTAGGCGGGCATGGAGATCACGGCATCGGCGCCGGTATCGCGGGCATGGCGGGCGTAGGCAACCGCTTCGGCAGTCGTCTCGGCGCACACCCCGATGACCGCAGGGACAATGCCTTTCTTGCCTGCGCGCGAGATCTCTTCAACTGTTG
>BJHB01000428.1:0-3016 GCA_014191415.1 Chloroflexota bacterium | reverse complement strand
GCAGTGAAATCTATGGTGGGTTCAATGGGGTCTGGGATCACGGTCCGCTCGGTGCGGAATTACGGAACAACATCAAGCGCGCGTGGTGGGAAGACTACGTCTACAAGCGCACAGATATCGTGGGGCTAGATTCTGCAATACTCGCGAATCCAGCGGTTTGGAAGGCTTCAGGGCATCTCGAGAACTTCACGGATCCGTTGGTTGAATGCCGAAACTGCCACAACCGCTTCCGTGCCGACCAGATCGACTTGACTCGCAACTGCACGGTCTGCGGAAAGTTTGATTGGACTGACATCAAGCAGTTCAACACCATGTTCAAGACCTTCGTAGGCCCGGTTGAGGAAGATGCCAGTGTGGCGTACCTCCGGCCAGAGACTTGCCAGGCAATCTTTGTCAATTTCCGCCTCGTCCAGGGTGCGATGCGCAAGAAGCTGCCGTTTGGGATTGCCCAGATTGGCAAGGCGTTTCGCAATGAAATCACGACCGGGAACTTCATTTTCCGTCTACGCGAACTCGAACAGATGGAACTCGAATACTTTGTTCGCCCGGATCAGGCCGATGCGGCATTTGAGGAGCTGCTCGGCATAAATGTCGAATGGCTAGTCAATCACGGCGTCAGGAGGTCCAAACTGGACCTGTACGAACATCCGGATGGCGCGCGTGCGCACTACTCTCGCCGGACGGTGGACATCATGTACGACTTCCCGTTCGGCAAGAGTGAGTTGCAGGGAGTGGCCAACCGTGGCGACTTCGATCTCACCCAGCACGCGAAGGCCTCGGGACGAGACCTGGACTACTTTGATGACGAGACCAATGAGAAGGTCACCCCTTACGTGATCGAACCGTCGATCGGAGTGGACAGGTCGAGTTTGGTCTTCATGCTTGAGGCGTACTACGAAGAGGCAGACAAGGAAGGTGTGCGCACCGTGATGCGCTTCCATCCGCGCCTTGCGCCGGTAAAGGCAGCGGTGCTGCCACTTGTCAAGAAGGACGCCGCCTTAGTGGCACTTTCACATGAGGTTTTTGCGTCGCTCCGGGGCGAGATGCTGGTGCTCTACGACGAGTCTGGCGCCGTGGGTCGAAGGTACCGTCGTCAGGACGAGATTGGAACCCCCTATTGCGTCACGGTTGACAGTCAGAGCCTGGAAGACCGGACGGTGACGATTCGCGACCGGGACACCATGGAGCAAGTTCGCTTTGCTATTGAAGGAGTTCGCGACGAAATCAACCGTCGCCTGCGGCTTCCGTGGACACGACCCGACTAATCTAGCCCCACCAAATCTCCTGACCCCAAGTGAGTGTGAGGGTGGGAGATTGGCCTCTAGAAGGACGGCCGACCCACTGCCTCCCGATGTGTCTCCGTATACTCCTACGGATATACACGCCTGTTTGATGGTCGTGAGACCACAAGGGTAGACGCGCCGGGCACTGGTTCCAACACGGACCAAAGTGTCCCCAGACCGAATGGACAGGACTATCACAATGCCATCATCGAAGGACGCTGGATCGCCGAACAAGTGGGTGTGGCTTTTCCGGGAGGGGAACGGGACTCTTCGCGACCTGCTTGGCGGGAAGGGTGCCGGTTTGTCTGAAATGACAAATGCAGGACTTCCTGTGCCTTCGGGTTTCACGATTACCACGGAGACGTGCGTCGAGTACTACCGGAATGACAAGCACTTTCCCGTTGGTTGTTGGGACCAAGTCGCGGTCGCACTTGCAGATGTGGAACACGCCAGCGGCAAGAAATTCGGTGATCCGGTCAACCCACTCCTCGTCTCGGTCCGCTCTGGCGCGAAGTTCTCCATGCCCGGGATGATGGACACCATCCTGAACCTGGGTCTCAACGACACAACCGTTGAGGGTCTGGCCAAGGCGACCGGGAACCCACGCTTCGCTTACGACTCCTACCGACGGTTCATCCAAATGTTTGGAAGCGTGGTGCTTGAGATCGAGAAGGACGCATTCGAGCATGCCCTTTCAGCGCAGCGCGTGAAGGCTGGCGTGCAGTCGGACCCCGAACTTTCGGCGTCCGACCTCCTTGCTGTCATTGCTGCGTACAAGGGAATCATCGAACACCACACCGGCCACGCGTTTCCTTCGGACCCGAATGAGCAGCTCCGAGGCGCCGTTGAGGCCGTGTTCCGCTCCTGGAATAACGACCGTGCAATCGTCTACCGGCGTCGCGAGAAGATTTCGGACGATCTCGGAACGGGTGTCAACGTTCAGACCATGGTGTTCGGAAACATGGGGGACGACTCTGGTACCGGTGTGGCGTTCACTCGGAACCCGTCAACTGGCGTCAAGGAGCTCTTTGGAGATTACCTTCGAAACGCGCAGGGCGAGGACGTCGTTGCAGGAATCCGCACCCCGAAGCACATCAGCGAAATGCGTGATGACCCGATGCTTCCTGGTGTCTACAACGAGTTCGTCGCAATCGCGGAGCGCCTCGAGAAGCATTATCGAGACATGCAAGATCTCGAGTTTACGATTGAGCGTGGCAAGTTGTACATGCTTCAGACCCGTAACGGGAAGCGGACCGGTGGGGCGGCTGTGCGCATTGCGGTCGACCTCGCAAACGAGGGGGTGATTGATCGCAAGACCGCGGTGCAACGCGTCCCGCCCGGAGATTTGGTTCAGCTTCTGTACCCGGTCATCGACCCGAAGTCGGGTGCCAAGCCAATTGCGACGGGTATCAAGGCTGGTCCGGGGGCCGCAATCGGCAAGGTGTGCTTTACCGCGCAAACCGCCGAAGCCGAGGGCAAGGCAGGTGAAAAGGTCATCCTGGTCCGTCGTGAGACGTCTCCTGAAGACTTGCGAGGAATGATCGAAGCGCAAGGCATCCTGACCTCCACTGGTGGCCCGACCAGCCATGCTGCCGTCGTGGCGCGTGGCATGGGTAAGTCGTGCATCGTGGGTGCCAAGGACATCGTGATCAGTGATGACGAAAGTCATTTCATGTGCCACGGTGTCCGTGTGAATGTCGGTGATTTCATCACGCTGGACGGCACGACCGGTA
>BJHB01000427.1:0-3016 GCA_014191415.1 Chloroflexota bacterium | reverse complement strand
GTCTTGACCGTGACAAAAAGTTTCGACCCGATTTCGGTGTTGGTGTGCCCAACAGCGATCAGGCCCAGGACTTCGCGTTCGCGTTCGGTGAGCGCCTGCAGGGCGGCTTGGGCACGCGCGCCGGCGCGCCTCGCCCGTTGCACAAAGTCGGTGAGCAGACGCTGCTCCACCGCCGGCGAAACGAACGTATGTCCGCGGGCAACATCCCGGATCGCCTTCAGAATCACCTCAGGTTCGGCATGTTTCAGCACATACCCCGCGCCACCTGCCTGAATTGCCTGAAAAAGGTACGTTTCGCTGGAATGCATCGTCAGGATCAAGACCGAGACACCACGAAATTCCCGGCTCATTCGGCGCAACGCTTCCAAGCCATTCAGGTTCGGCATGGCGATATCCAACACCATGACGTCCACGCCAGCAACGCCACCGAGGGCCCGGACACCATCCAGCGCGCCCTCCCCATCGGAAGCCTCGCCAACCACCACAAGGTCGGGCTCATCTTCGATCAGTTTTCTGACCCCTGTTCGAAGGATTACGTGATCATCTGCAAGAAAAACCCGTATGGGAGGGGCGCCAATCATGAGGGGTCTCCTGTAACCGGCTTCGGCGGTCGGCCTGCGTCCCGCAGTCTGACCATACAGACCCGTGCGAACTCCAAGCGACGCATTGCACTGTATCCGGAGTCGTGGGAATCCCCGATGTTCCACCAGACTGGCCACCGTACGCTCCATCTGGGAAACGTGGGTTCCGGCGCCTTTGAAACGCAGACGGAACCCGCGATCACTGAACGGCGGCGGTCTCAATGACCAGAAGCCCGGCCAGGGTGGTGAATAACGTGAGCATACAAAGGTCATTTGCCGTTGCAGTTTCCACAACGCATACCGGCGCCATGAATGAACGGGTCCTGCGAACCGCGAGTGCGCTCGCGAAACGGGCAACCGCGGACCTGGTCGTAATCGAACTGGCCACAAAGTTCGATCCCGATGGCGGATTGCTTCCCACATCAGGCAATGAGATAAAAGTCGATGAAATCGCCCACGACTTTTCGGGAAAAGTCCGGTTTCGGCGCCTCCCACTCTTGCCCCAGACTCATTCTGGTGAGCGGAATTCCGCGAAGAACGATGCCGAAATAGCCACGACAGTCCTCGCGTGTGCAGGTCGAAAAGGCGACTCGATGGTCGTTGTCGGTGCCAATTCCGTCGCCGATCCATTAGGTGGGTTTACCGGGCAACTCGTCGCTCTCTCGGACATCCCGATTGTGGTAGTTCCCGCAAATAGTGTCGAACTCTGCGAAGACCCATTCCATTTGGTAGTCGCCATTGACGAGACCCCAAACGTTGGATCGATTGCAACTCGAATCGGTGAACTTCACGTGTGGTTTGACGTGAGTCTCAGCTTGTTACACGTGCTTCACCCCGGAGGTGGGCGGATCAACGGTGTGTCCGTCCTGGCCCATGATCGAGCCGCGCACCAGATGCAGCGATGCGCGTCCCGTCTTCACGACTTCGGAGTGGACAACACAAGGATTCATACGGCTGTCCGTACCGGACCGACACCTAACGTGATCGTCGACCAGATTAGGCGTGAGCACGCGACCCTCGGGGTGTTGCCGGTGACATGTTCAGCAGGTCACCATCGCCGGCCGAACGGGGTCTCGAACGATGTCCTCATTGACAGCCCAACGCCGATCCTTCTCTTCTGCACGGCAGGCGCAAATGAACGAGAAGATCAACTGTCGCACCTGACTACGATCGAAGCCGTCGGCAGGTAGACGAAAATCGAGTTTCGGAGGCCTCCGAAACTCGGTCGTAGTTATTCTGTCAAGGCACGACCGAGATGCCTCCAAGCTATCGGTCGTGCACGATTGACATCAGGCAATTGGTTGACCATCAAGACCAAACTTGGCTCCCTTGATGGTCAATTCGGTGCCCGGCAGTAGACGGTCGGTTCCGGACTGAACCTCTTCCTTGAGCCGCCATTCGTTGGGCTTGTACACCTTTTCCCACTGCGATTCGTCACCGAAGAACCGCTTGGCTACGGACCGGCATGTGTCGCTCACACCGACCTTGTAGGTGAACGTCGGACCGCTGTCCTTCTTGCCTCCACCGAACAACCTGTCGAGCAAACCCATTTCATCCCCCTTGTCAGGACGCTGCGCAGCAGTGGGCGCCGGAACGCGCCATGAGCCGCCGAGCAACCCCACTCGCAGATCACAGGGCAAACAAGGCCACGCGAGGTGACGCCGAGTATACGACGCCGAATGGTAGCGCGGATACCCCATCGAACTCCTACGGTGGAGCCGGCGCTGCGCTCTCAGTTAAACCCAGGTTCTTCGTATTGCGCGACCACTTGGGTCATGGCACACAGTCATGCGAATGTCCATAAACCAGTCATTGGCAGCAGTTGTCGCTTGCCCGGGTCCACTGACGGTCTGGCTCATCCATCTGGGCATCCCCGTAGCAGGGTTGCGGCTCTAACAAGTTACGCAGGCTACGGCACGGAACGCAAACAACGGGCGGAGGGCGCTTGCGTCACAACCTGGAAGCCGGACTGAATTACGCGACGAAAAAGCCACGCTTTGCGGCGCGTTCACGGGCAGTCAGTCGGCGCTCACCGGCGTCAGGATCACCATCGGACAACATGGGATCTGTGAGGCGGTCACGGTTCGGTGCAAGTGGCCCGGTCGATGCGGGATGTCTGAGCGGGTCATTGTCACCGTCGTTTTCGGCGACGGTAGCCAACGCGCGGGAAATCGCCCGTAACCCGAAATGTTCCACCAACGACGCAATTGCGTGCGGCGCAGTCGACGGCACGACAAGCTCACCGTCACCAGCTGTGCGGGCCCTTCGTCGCATCCGGGAAACTCGCTGAATTTCGTGGAGGAACCAATTCCGCTCTTCAAGTGGCTCGATCAGATATCCACCATTAGAAGCATCAACCCCTTCCACGTAGGTAAGGTGGAGGTGGAGGCGTCCGAGGACAGGCAATGCACCGGGATGCCAAACCTTTGCCCGTT
>BJHB01000426.1:0-3024 GCA_014191415.1 Chloroflexota bacterium | reverse complement strand
AACCCGAGATTGGCGCCAACCTGTGCCCCAAGGCCAATCACATACCCGGGCAGGATGACAACAAGCCATGTTGGCGAAACCACCGGGGTCCGCAGGAAGAGCGGAAATGTCCGTGACGCAAACGCGACTGCCAGAGGCAAGAACCACCCGAACCCGGCCAGCGTCAGGACCGCATCATCGGCACCCACCGGCAACACCGCCACCGACCCACCGCGCACCACCTGCACCGCCGAGGCGAGGTCGATCACCTGCGCGGTCAAAAGCACCATCCACGCCATCCCGATCAACGGACGCACCTGGGCAATCGCCGACTTCGCAGGCGAACCAGTTCCCCGCCGGTCGGTGGAGACCAAGACAAGCAGCGCAACCGCATTCCCGGCAAGCGTGAGGAGTGTTGAGATTGTCACGGAAACGGCATCAAATAACGGGATGCGGTCAAGTGGCAAGACCAACGAGACGGCCAGGACGATGCGCACGACTGCCGCCATCTCGCGACCATGCCGATCGCCACATCCGACGCGCGCACCGATGTCACTGGGACACCTCGCAAACGGGGCAGGAAATAGAGGGCAACCGCCAGCACCAAGGTGTTCGCGAACCTGAAGTACTGCACCCGGCCATGCAACTGCGCCAGCATCCGGTACGACGTTGTCCCAACCTCGCCCGCAGACTGCATCAGTCCCATTGCGATCCCAGGGACAAACCCGCCTAGGACCGCAAACCCCATCGCCATCCAGGCACCTCGTTGCCATGCGATCTCGGCCGTCGGGATCATTGGTGACGGGTTCATCGGGATCACGTGCGCAATTTCAAACCGAACCGAACCGCGGGTGACCAAGACGATAGGAACAAGCCCTTGGGAAGCACCTGCTCATCACAATCCAAGCGTCGGGCAGGCAAGAACGAAAAAAGCGAACCCCTCCGTGCACAGTGTGCGTGGAGGGGTTCAGGGCGCCAGCAACGTAGCCAGCGTTATCCGCACCGTTCGCGGATCAGCGGAGCTCAACCTCACGTGGTGTACTCAATACTGAAACCGTCGAACAGGCACGGTGGAGACTACTGCTGGCGCAGCGTTTACCCATACGACATCACCTCCTTTCCACCTGACCACCACACTACTCGCGGCCGGGTCCGGTGTCAAGCGGCAATCTTCGCCCAAACGGCAAACCCTGCCTCAGCTTTCCAGCAACCGGTGTGACCGTGGCGACCACCCAATCCGTTCACGCGCCCGGGCCAGGTTGTGCATCTCCTCGGTCTCGTCCCCGGCAATGAAGATTGGCTCGAAACTCCCGTGCCGGCCGGGCATCGGCTGTTCCGCGTCGGACGGGGCACGCGATGCCGTACCCGTGACCGCATCGATCGCGCCGAGATAGGCACGGGCAAGGTCCGCCTCATCCAGGATGTACAGCTTGCTACCCGTCGGAGAACCGTCCGGGTACATGCGGTCCGGTCGCTCATGCCGTTCCTTGAGGAATTGCGCCCGCGTACGTGGGCCCGTGATCCGCAGGGCCATCAGATGCATCCCGAACCACCGCGCGAAGTACCGGCACACGCCCTCGCCGAATCCCTTGGTCAGGCCGTAGACACTCGGCGTGTCAAGTGGCATCTCATCCTCGTTGGTGTAGAAGGGACGATGCCTGTAGTGCACACTCATTGTTCCGGTGTAGACCCCAGACCGAATGCCTCTCAGCTGCGCGAGGTACAGCAGCAGGTGCAACCCCTTGCCGTTGACGTCGTAGTTCGCCAGGATCGTCGGCACATCCTGCACCGTGACGCTTCCACCCTGCGGCTTCTGCATCACGGTCCACACGAAGGTGTCCACCCCATCGAGCGCGCGATCAAGTGCGTCGGGATCAGTGACCGATCCCTCGACAAACTCCACACCCGATGCCGTCGGCGGACGGAGGTCAAGGACGCGAAGGTGGTGTCCCGCACGCAGGAGATACGGCGTAACGAAGGTCCCCACGTGACCACTGCCACCAACCATCAGCACCTTGCGCGGATGCGCCGCCGGGGCAATGTCGTCCGGTCCGTCATGCATCGTCGAGGTCACAGGCTTCTCAATCCTTATACGGCCATATCCGGGACGCGTCACGTCACGCGAACCGTCGCGCACGCACATCCCCGCAATCGGCCCGATCATATCCCGCACAATCGTGCTGGTGCAGCCTTGGTGCCACCGTGACCCGCACCCACCGCCCTTGGTGAGAAGCCCCTTCGGTCGTCAGCCCGGAACACCTAGACCGCAACGACGGACGAGATGGCATCCTCACGCCTGGCCCGGAATGTCCGCCACACCAGGAATTGCGCGCCACCGATCACCACCACCGCCATCGCGAATGGTGCCCGGGGATCGATCGAGTACAGCCACCCACCCAATGGCGGGAAGATGATGGCCGCCACACCCGCCGCCGTCGCCAACAAGGCAACACCACCAGCCACCTGCGACCGGGGACACCAATCGGTCAATGCGACGGTGATCAGCGTGCCAAGCGCCGCCATCGCCCCCCGGCCGGCGTATCCCACCAATTGCACCGCAAGTAGTGGCGACGAAAGGATGAGGACGTAATGCGCGGCCGTTAGCGCACACGCCACGTACATCGCCATCAGCAAGCCTCGCCGGCGTCGCACCCGGTCGATCAGCAATACCAGCAGCGCCGCACCCGCTGATGCCGCACTGCCGGTCCAGCCGATCGCTGCGCTATCGAACCCATACTCCTCCCGGAGGAACAGCGGCGCGAATTGCACGGCAAGGTGGATCGACGCATGGATCGCCAGGCTCGTTGCCAGCAGCATGCGGATCACGGGCATCGCCAGCAGGCTCCGGTAGACGTCCCACCCCTGGCTGAACGCACTTGGGCGCGTCGTCGTCGAAGGTCCCGCGGATGCCGCCGGATCGAGGCGCCCCCGTGTCATCGACGCGTGATGGTCCGGTGTGCGAACGGAGCATCGCCATCATCGTCACGCTCAATCCGCAGCCAATCAGGGCCAATGGAAAGACCGCGCCGTCTCCGAATTCGCGTG
>BJHB01000425.1:0-3028 GCA_014191415.1 Chloroflexota bacterium | reverse complement strand
GTCAGTACCGGATCTTCTTCCCCAGGAATACCGGCCGTGAGGCAATGCAGTTCTATCTCATCGCGTTGATGACGCCTCTGGCCGGGGTGAGTTACCTGACCATGAAGCTCGGGACGGTACTCGTCGGCTTCTTCACGCTGCCTTTCACTTTCCTTTTTGTTCGCACCGTTAGCGGGACTGGTGTTGCCATCCTTGCACTCTCGCTTGAGGTGGCAATGCGATGGCTCCTGCAGGTGTCGCGGGTCGGACTGCGCTTCCCGTTCCCACCTGCGTTCGGTGCAGCCATCGCCTATTTCCTTTTCAAGTGCTTGCGCGATAGGCGCCGTAATGACTTCCTGTTGCTCGGACTGGTAATTGGCATTGCACAGCACACATACACTGCACTCCGTTTGGTCCCAATTGGCGTCGCGGTTTCCTTGGTGATTGCCTATGCAATGGACCGGCGACGACCGGGCAGGGAGGAGCAGGCGTCGAGGCTTCTTGCTGACACGGTTCTGATGGTTGCGGCCTCGGCACTAGTATTCATGCCTCTGGCGAGGTATGCGGCCGAGGAACCGCAGATGTTCTTGTTCCGGGGAATGTCACGGCTTGCGTCTGATCAGGTGAACGCCGTTCCACCGAACGCAGTCCTTGTGTTCACGCAGAATATCGTGAACGCTCTTCTTTTTTTCAATTGGCGAGGCGATTCCGTTTGGGTCAATACGATCCCTGGAGTTCCGATACTTGACACCGTGAGCGGGGGTCTGTTTGTCCTCGGTGTTTCTTGGAGTTTGTACTCACTAGTCCGCCACCGGGATGTTCGTCAGTTGCACGTGGGTATCTTCCTGTTTTTTTCGATGCTACCTTCGATCATGAGTGTTGCGTATCCCGGCGAGAACCCAAGCACGGTGAGGATGGGGGCGGCGATCCCGATAGTTGCCCTCCTGATGGCGACCGCTCTCCATGCCGTGCTCGCAAGGCTCTGGCTTTGGGTCGGTGTCGGTCCCCCGAACCCCACGAGACTTGCAGTTCCGCCAGTGACCATAGGATCGCTTCTCAAGGCACAGAAATCTTCGTCAAAAATTGGATTGGGCTCTTTCCTTGTAGGCGTGTTCGCGATTGCAGTGATCGGCTCAATCTGGAAGTCAAACCTTGAAGCGTATTTCACGGCTTATCCGGCCCAACACACCGTGTCCAGCCAGCACGCAAGCCGTTTCGGTGCCGTTATCAAGGGATTTGAGGCATTCGGGGGTTTGCGGGACGATGCGTTCATATTGCCTGGCCCCTATTGGGTCGATTGGCGCCTAATGGCGATAGAGGCGGGCGACATAAAATGGCGGCCCATCATCGAGAATGTCGCAGTCGCGCGGACGCACGATGGACGACCGGGCAAGCGCCTTTACATCCTTCACCCCGAGGATCGAACCTCATTGGAACAGCTGAGACAGTGGTATCCGCAGTCAACGATTACCGTGGCGGCATTTCCAGAAACGATGGGGCAGCCACTGTTCGTAACTGTCGAGGTCCCGCCTGGCGCATTGGCGGTGTCACGCTGATGCCGGGCGACGCATCCAAGGCCATTTGGCGGGGATGCGCCACACAATCGGGTAACGGACGGTCAATTCCGGTTTCGCGGGTCCATCAATGAGTGTGCCTTCGCCTAATCTGAAATCGTCTGGGAGTTTCAAATCCACACTTTTCGGGATATCGATTAGCTTTGGGTGCATCTGGATTCTTACTCGTACCGTTGATGTTGACCAGACCATAAATGCACTTCGTGACGTAGACCCATATCCGTTGGGACTGTCCGTCGTGTTGACAGCTATCACGGTTGCATGCAGGGCGATACGCTGGCAGGCCTTGCTTCGACCAGAATCCCGTTCAGGGTTCTGGTCTGCAGTCGAGGCGACGCTGATCGGCTACCTCTTCATCGCGGTGCTGCCGGGTAGGGTTGGGGAACTCACTCGCGCGGCCTTGCTCGGTCGGACCGAAAGTGTCCCGACAGGTCGTGCGGTCGGAACGATCATCATCGAGAAGATATTCGATATTGCAGCCCTGCTGATCATGCTCGGGGTGCTATCGCTGATTATTCCTCTTCCGCTATGGGCACGCACCGCCGGTGTCACGGTGACATCAGTGTTTGCAATCCTGACGGTCGGGTTGGTCGTGGCGTCGTCGGTGAGACCTAGGCTTGTAGCGTGGATCCAAAGACGAATGGACCCGGTACCCGTCATCAGGCGTGCGAACCCATCCCGACTTGCGGACGGGTTGCTGCAAGCGGCGAGCAGTCTCACTTCTGCAAATCTGCTCGGGATTCAGATACTTGCTAGTACGGTCCTTTGGTTGCTTGCAATCTGTCAGGTTTACCTTGGAACCCGTGCATTCCACTTGGATACTGGTTGGGATGCGGCGACTTTCGTGCTTGTGGCCACGAACTTGGGAATGACCGTTCCATCTGCGCCTGCCTCCCTGGGCGTGTATCACGGCATCACCGTGCTGGCGCTCGATGTGTTCAACGTGACCGCGCCGACTGCACTCGGGCTTGCGGTTGGAATGCACACGCTAGGGTTCGGCACACTGAGCCTTGCCGGCGCCTTCTGTCTCGTCCGAGGTCTGTTGCTTGGACGCTTCGCGATTGTCGACCTGTGGAAATGGAGAGCCTGAGGTGGTGAACATAGTGTCGGCGCCAGACCCCGCTGCATGCATTCGTTGTCTGTGGGGCAGTACCTATGGCAACTAACGCAGATTCGCCAAGCACCCCGGACTTGCTCCGCATGGGAGCCGATGGTCAGGTGTTCGCGACCGCAAGCCTTCTCTCCCGCGCGCACGCTATTGCGCGCCATCACCTTTCCACCCTACCCGTGCATCGCGCGATCATCCGTGTGGTTGAGTGCCTCATGGTTGGGACTGAGCCTCTCATGGGCCCTGTGCTGGATGTCGGGTGCGGTGACGGCCACTTCGCCGGTGCTTGTCTGGTTCCTTCATATGGGGCGAGAATCGATGTGGGAATTGACCCCGCTTTCGCGTCAGTTCGCGAAGCACATGACGC
>BJHB01000424.1:0-3042 GCA_014191415.1 Chloroflexota bacterium | reverse complement strand
CGCCGATGCTACGCAGGTAGCCGGCGGAGTACTCATGGACCGGATCGAGGCCGTAGGGGGTCTCCTCGTTGGCGATGCGGAGTTCATCCGAGATCGCCGACTGTGCCAGTGCCATCGATGGCAGGACCTGCGAGGCGATCGCAGCGGTGCCCATGGCACGCATGAGGTTGCGGCGGCCGAGTGTCGGACGGGCGATGATCAGTGGTGGCATGTCTTCCTTCCTGTGCAGCGAGGCTTCGCATCTGCTATTGCGAAGCAGATGCGAGTAGCGCCGAATCTATCACAAATGATAACTGTTTGCAAGTAGGTCGGGTGGTGCACTGAACCGAAAGACCGGAGTGTTGTTGGCGCGGCCTCGGGAAGCGGGTTCGGTGGCATACGGGGTGGCACCGGAACGACGGGTCACTCAGTCCGGATCTTCAGGGCCATCAAGGATGAACCTTGCGGTCATTCCCGTATCTGCGTATCGTGCACGTAACGTAACGACGGAACAAGGGGCATGCCAATGGTGGCGAGAGTCCAGACTGGCAGTGTGGTTGGTCTTGAGGGGGCACTTGTCGAGGTTGAGGTAGACCTGGCACAGGGATTGCCGGCTGTCACCGTCGTTGGCTTGCCCGATGCGGCCGTGCAGGAGGCGAGGGAACGGGTACGCGCGGCGATTCGGCACACGGGATTTACCTTCCCCGCACGAAGGATCACGAT
The DNA here is from genome assembly GCA_014191415.1 of Chloroflexota bacterium. GTDB lineage: Bacteria > Chloroflexota > UBA11872 > UBA12225 > UBA12225 > UBA12225. The sequence continues at coordinate 2,340 of BJHB01000424.1, read as the reverse complement.
CAATCTTGCGCCAGCGGAAGTGCGCAAGGAAGGTGCGGCATTCGATGTGCCGATAGCACTTGGCATCCTTGCGGCCTCCGGTGCGGTGGAACTGCCGTCCAGTCCCACCCTCTTCCTCGGGGAACTTTCCCTGGATGGAGCGATGCGCCATACAAATGGCGTCCTGCCACTCGTATCGTTGGCCCGGGCGAACGGGATCGGGACAGTCATCGTGCCCGCATCGGATGCGCCGGAGGCGGCCCTGATCGAGGAGGTCCAGGTCATCGGGGCACCGTCGCTCCTGGCCCTCGTGCAACATCTCAATGGGGAGGAACCGATCCCTCCGTTCTCCCGAAGCGGTCGTCCGGACCTGGACGATGACCGTCCAGTGGTCGGGCAGGACCTTGCCGATGTGCGCGGGCAGGAACACGCCAAGCGCGCCCTCGAGGTCGCTGCCGCCGGCGGACACAACCTCCTGTTATCCGGCAGTCCCGGTGCAGGCAAGACCCTCCTGGCCCGGTGCCTTCCGGGGATCCTGCCGTCCCTGACTCCCGATGAGGCCCTTGAGGTAACCCAGATCTACTCGGTTGCCGGACTGTTGCCTGCCGACGAACCGTTGGTGCGACGCCGACCCTTTCGCTCGCCCCATCACACCGTCAGTCATGCCGGTCTTGTCGGTGGAGGTCCGTCGCCGCGACCGGGCGAACTCACGCTTGCCCACCGGGGCGTGCTTTTCCTGGATGAATTGCCGGAGTTCGGCACGCACACGCTTGAAACATTGCGCCAACCCCTTGAGGACGGGGTAGTGACGATTTCGCGGGCGGCCGGGACCACGACATTTCCGGCAAGGGTGACCCTCGTGGCGGCCATGAACCCATGCCCGTGCGGGTTTGCCGGGGATCCGGAGCGTGCCTGCACCTGCCCGGATGGTGCGATCCGGCGCTATCAACGACGGTTGTCGGGTCCCCTGCTTGACCGTATCGACATCCACCTGACGGTGCCACGCGTGTCGTACAAGGACTTGGCAGTAGGAACGGTCGGCGGAGCATCGCCACCGCCACCGGCACCCGGGGAGGCGTCCAGTGTCGTGCGCGCGCGTGTTCTCGCTGCGCGGGCACGACAGACCGCGCGATTGGTCGGGACGGGGCAGACATGCAATGCCGAACTGACCCCGGCAGCGGTGCGCGACCATTGCCAGACCGATGCCCCTGCCGAGGCGCTGCTTCGGACGGCAATGCAGCGGCTGCATCTGTCGGCACGCGGGTACCACCGGGTGCTGAAACTGTCGCGCACGATCGCTGATCTGGCGGGCGCGGATGTGATCGGCGCACCCCACGTCGCCGAGGCGCTTCAGTACCGTCCGCGCCTCGAGGAGTGACGGTCAGCAAGAGACTTACGAGTCGCGGAAGTCGTGGGCTTCTTCGTCGCCAGGATCCGGGGCACCGATTGCCTGGACGTGTTCGCGGAAGGCTTCCCAGTCGTCGGGATCTTCGCCGGCGTTTCGTCGGGCGTCACGCCATTCGGCTGCCTGTTGCGAAAGGTTCGGGTTCTCTTCGCCAAGTTCCTCGAGTGACGGCATGGACATCGTACCTCCTGACCGGCATTTTGCCACATCCGTATTTCGGGTTGCGTGACATTGGGGTGTGGCGTTGAGCAGATGGGGCGGGACTGTCTGGCTACCCTGCAGTGCCATCCTTGCGCTGATGCAGGTAGAGAGTGTTGCCGTCGGGATCCAGGATGATGGCCATGTGGCAGACAGGGGTGTCGAATACATCCATCACCACCCGGTGACCGGAGGCACGGACCTCGGCGACGGCGCTTGCGACATCCGGGACCGCGAGGCCAACCCCACCACTCTTCCCGGCGTTCTCGGCGTCAAGGGAGAGCGCGATGGTCACCGGCGACGTGTCGAGTTCGCGCCACATTGCATGCATGGGGTGACCGGCATCGCCGGGTGGGATGTCCAGTCCGAGTATGTCGCGGTAGAACGTCGCTGCGCGATCCATGTCGGCAACACTCAGGGCAATGAAGTCGATGGCGCGTACGTTCACACAGGTCCTCCTCATTGGAAACAAACGAGAAAACTTGAATTCTGGATTAGCCCGCAGTGCCATCCTTGCGTTGGTGCAGGATGAGGGTGTTTCCGTCAGGATCGTGCATCGTCGCCATGAAGCAGACGGGAGTCTCTATGGTGTCCATCGCAACGGCGTGTCCGGAGGCGCGTAGTTCGTCCACCGAGGCCTGGACGTCATCGACGGCGATCCCGATGCTTGCGTTTGATCCCGCGGAGTCTGTGTTTGCGAAGAGTGCAACGGTGACCGGTTCGGTCTCGAGTTCATTCCAGACCGGATGCGGGTCCTC
>BJHB01000423.1:0-3046 GCA_014191415.1 Chloroflexota bacterium | reverse complement strand
GCCCCCAACGGAAACGTCGAGTCGGTCTGGCCAAGTGTCCTTCATCGAACCCCGCCGCTGAATGATCACGCTTGGTTCGGGCTCGCCGGTGCTGACGATCACCCAGCAATGGAAGGCCCTGTGCCAATCGCCGTCCCGATGTACGAGCTTTCTCGGTTTCGTCTCGCCAGTCTGTCGTCCAGCACGGTCAAGTACGTCAAAGAGTTCTTCCGATGAAGTGACGTTGAGGTTCACGGGATGCTGGCCTTTCGCGATGCCCGGTCGGCATAGGGCAGGTCAGTCGGTGCGAACGAAGACCACGAACACACCTGACTGGAAAGCCACTTCGTATCGGGAGGCAAGGTAGCCGTGGGCAATCTTCCCAAGGACGGGATCCCACAGGAAGAGTGCAAGGACGTTGACGTCCTTGTCGATGATCGTGCCGGTGAATTCAGTCTCACCACGAGACGAACGCGCCTCGATATCAGCCCACCAGACATCCTGGTCGATGAAACCGGTTTCGTGGGTGTAGTAGGCGACCTCGCGTGCAGCAACGAACCGCTCACCACTTTTTAGGATCGTGTCGAGGTACGCGGCCGTTTCACGCTGACCGGTGATGCCATAGTTGTATGCCGTTGAATAGCCTGCGTCGGCTTGGGTGGTGTTCACGCCCCAGCCCCACGCGCAGGTGAGCAACACTCCGAGGATTGCAAACTGTCGGGACAGTTGAACCTTGCCAAGCACGGCACCGAGGATCATGAACCCGAACCCCATCAGGCCCGGCCAGCCGAGGAGGGGAAGGACGAACCCGTAGTCGCGGAACAGGACAAGTCGATCCCCGATTACGAGTGAGAAGTAACCGGTCATGCCCGCGAGGACGGTTGCGTATGCGACAGGTTCCCACCAGCTGAAAGACGGAACGCACCTGGCGATGAGGTATGCAATGCCAACGGCCAGGAAGGGCATCATCGTAATGTGGTATTTCGGAAAACTTGCCGCGAGCTTGATGAGATAGACCAGCCCGATACCGGCACCGGTTATCACGACGAAGTCAATCGGTTCGAGGCCCCAGGCGAGCTTGACACTCGGGTCGGGTCGCCATTTCGTGCGGGCCCATCGCACCGGGGTCCCGACGATGTCAGTAACCCGCATCGCACCCGCCCACATGAATAGGCACATCAGGTAAGGGGAGGTCCAGAGGGCGACGTGACTGACAAGTTCCACGACTTGTGCCGGGTTGTCCAACCATGAGCCGGTCGAACCGGCCGCTTCCTCTAGTTCGAGCCTCAGGATTTGAAATGGGAACTCGTAGGGCATTCCCATTCTGCTTGCAATGAGCCACCAGGTGCCGAGGAACAGACCAATCCCACCCCCCGCAATCAACGGGAGTTCGATGAGCAGCCTCCATGGTCGCCATGGCCTGCCGATAATCCGGTACGCAGTCGCAACGCCGATCAACGCGAGGATGGAGGTCATTTTCGCCCAGAAGGAAAGTGCCACCGTGACCATTGCGAAAAGCATCAGTGCAACGGAGAGGGGATGCCTGAGCGGGCGAGGATTCCCCAGAACTAGGGTGTACGCGAGCATGGCCAGGCTGATGGTTGCGACGAGGACCGTCCCGTCGATATCCAAGAGAAGCGCGCTCTGCAGTACGAACGGGTTGGTCATGTAGAGGCCGGACGCGATTGCTGCGTAAATCGGGGCGCCACGAGACACTGGCAGGATCACGGCGATTGACGTGACGTATATGAGGCCAGCCGCGATGGCATTGCATGCGATGCCGAGCAACCTGGCGGACGTCTCGGTCTCGCCCAGGCGCTTGTAGGCCTCGCCAAGGGCGAAGATGTAGAGGGGCGGATGCCAGAGCGCCCAGTTGAACCGCTCACTGAAGTCGCCTGGAACAAGGGTCTGGAGATGTCCGAGGTTGCTCCAGGGAAGTCCGGTTTTCGCCACCGCATGCCCGGCAAACGCGAATGCAGCTTCGTCGTACACGTAGGGCTTGGAGAGTTGAGGTTCGGCAAAGGACCACGCGAAGGTGCTGGAAATCCCGAGGATAAGCAGGGAAATCGTCCAAATTGCGGCGAACCGGACAGTGGCGACGAATGCGACGCGCACGACTGACGGCTTTGGTGAGATCGCTTCGCCGGAATCAGGGGCCTCAGGTAAGCCTTCATGTTCCAGGTAATCGTCGGTTCCGTCCGCTGTGGATGGCGGAATCGCAGGCTCCCGCGTGCGGTCAGCCTTGCCGATGGACGACAACAGGTCGAGGTACGTTTCAGTCACCATTTCAGGTCAGGAGCCCAGAGGGGCCTGGTACGCGGGATCTTGCGCCGGGTCCGTGAAACACGCCGGTACTCACTTGATGACAGATCCCTGATAGTTGCCAGGGATCCTCCCGTACGGGGCAGGGCACCCGGTTCGGAAGTTCAATGCGCGGTTGCGTCGCTATGCAGCTATGCGCCAACGGGTCCGTGTGCGTGGGACCGGCGGAGCGTGCGTTGGCCGGCGCCTGAGGACCGTAGTCCTTTCGACGACGTTCCAGGCATTCCGCTCTCGTTCAGAATGCATCTTGGCTCGAGTGCCGAACAATCGCTCCAAAGGCGCCCACGCGACAGCCAGACCGTAGCACGCGAGTGCAAATACGCTACCGACAATCTTTGCAACGATCACAGGCGTCCGTGGCTGTAGACGTTCCATTCCGTCGGGCGCCAGACGGACAAATCTGGGTGAGTCGGAAACGGGCATGAAAGGCTGCTGGGCGTCGCTGGCGATTGCTGTCACTTCGCGTAACTCCGGTCGTCGGTGCCTGTCGGGAGCGAATAGGGATGGCCTCAGACACTCCAAACGATCCACTCGACAGAATGTTGCAGGCAATCACCGGCTATGACCACTTGGAACTGGTTGCCGGCGTAGCCGGTGATCCGAATGGATATCCTCGGGTCATGACGGCTATTCCTGAAAGAGACCCGAGCGAACAGGCCAATCCATTTGAAAGGCGTGATGCGTTGGTGTGGCGACGCCTCATGGAGGCCCGTCGTCAAAAGGCGGTCCTCGCGCGTGGGGCAAG
>BJHB01000422.1:0-3053 GCA_014191415.1 Chloroflexota bacterium | reverse complement strand
GGGCGGTACCTCGGTGTCACCCTGCAAGACCTCGGGGTGCCCGAACTGCTTGCGTACGCGACGTCGCAGGTTCCGGGGTTCAACCGCCTGCCGGCGATCGTGCCGGTGACACTGCCCCAGCAATCGGAATTGTCGGGGACCGATCGCATCGACCCATGGTTCTACCTCGCCGTGCGCAGTCGGATCCGCGGGCGGGCGTTCATCAAGACCGCGATCCCCGAACTCTCAATCCACGACCTCACGACCGCCGTTGTCCTGCACCTCCCAAAGGATTGGAAGCCATGACCACGCTGACTGACCAGCTATACGGATCCCTGCCGGCAGGCACCTACTGCTTCCCGGCAATCCTGAGGATAGTGGACATCATCGAGACCACGGACGTCCCGACGGCGGCCGTGGAGTGCCTGCCTCAGCCCCGCATGTTCGTGAACCCGGACTTCGTCAGCAAGCACGCGAATACCTCGGGAAAACTGACGTTCCTCCTCCTTCACGAACTTCACCACGTCATCCTCGGACACACGCGCCTGTATCCGCGGGCCGGGCGGATCGAGAACCTGGCCTTTGACATCGTCATCAACGCACTGCTTGCCCGGTCACTGCCTCACCCACGCGATCACGCGCTACTGACCGACTTCTACAGCGCCGACGAGTTGCCCGCCGCGCTGCTGCGACCCGTTGCCGGGTGGGTTGCTCCCGCAAACCAGCATGGAGTAAATTTCTTGCACGTTCCGAAAAATCCAGTCATCCCGTGGGCCAACCGCGCGCCACGCCGACTGGTCAAGGCCTACAAGGACCTCTACTGGGGTGATGGATGCACGTACTCGGAGTTGATCGACGCACTACGCCAGTTGATCCGCCAGGACGATCAATCGCTTGCAGCCATCCCGCTCCTGGGGGACCACTCCCCAGAGGACGAGGGAGCGTCGAGTTCCGGAAATCTCGAGTCACGCAGTGAGACCCTCTTCGATGCCGTCAGGAAGATCGTTGCTGACTGGCCACCGCCACCCATCCCGTCTGCCGGGCAATCATGGGGCGACATCCTCAAGCCGCAGACCTGTCTTCCCGTGCAAACACCGCGCGGACAACTGCGACGTGCAATCCAGGCGATCGCACGCAAGGGCGCGGGGGCTGTCGGGACGAGTCCGCGTGACACCGCGGTACACATCGAAACGGCGATCCCTCGACTAACTCGCCGGGGTGTCGTGGCGAGGGCCTTCGGCCAGACACCGTTGCTGAACCCAGACGTCATCGACATCAAGCGCGGACGCCTGACCCATGAACCGGTCCATGTCTACCTCGACGTGTCGGGAAGTGTAGGTGGCCTGATCGGTGCCCTCTTCGGCGCAGTCGTCGACGCCGGTTCGGCCGTCCATCCGGTGATCCACCAGTTCTCGACCGAAGTTTCCGATGTGACCCTGGCCGAACTCCGCCGGGGGGTCTGCCGGACGACCGGAGGGACTTCGATCGAGTGCGTCGCCAATCACATGATCCGGCACAAGGTGAAGCGTGCCCTGATCGTGACCGATGGGTACGTGGGGACACCGGGCGCGACCGGAGATGCGTGGATGAAGACTGCCCGGATTGCGGTGGCCGTCACCCCGGGTGCGTCACTCAGACGCGATCTCGAACCCTACACCGACGTCTGGACCGAACTCACCCTGCCAGACGCCGCCTGACCTGCCACAAGCCAACAAGGAAGGATGGAAGCCCCATGACCACTTGGAACCTCAGATCTGCCGAGTTTGTCTGGCCCGGACACCCTGACAAGATCGCCGATGCGATCGCCGACCGGATCGTCGACGCCGGACGGCGCCTCCATCCCCGAACCCTCGTGGGGATCGAAGTCGCCGTCCATCAGGATCGGGTCTTTGTCGATGGACGGGTCGGCGGCCCCGGTTCCAGTTTGCTCGACATCGACGGCATCGTCCGCCAGACGTTCGCCGAACTTGGGTATAGCCAGGTGTTCTGTCCGGCACCGGAAGACCTCCGGATTGACACCGACCTTCGCCTGGACGACCTATTCCCCGGCGAGACCGAGTACCGCGAGGTCTCGGATGACCAGGCGATCATCACTGGATGGGCAACGACCCGACTGGGCACCCATGGCCTGCCATGTGAACATGCCCTGGCGAGGCACATCGCGATCGGCCTCTGGCGCCTGCGGATTGACCGGCCCGAACTCGGTCTTGGACCCGACGGCAAGATATTCGTCACGATCCGCGAGAATGATGACGGTTCATCATGTGCCGTTGATGACGTCACGGCCTCGATCCAACACGCCGATGACTGGGACGGAACCAGCGCCTTGGGCATACTCGGCCAGACGGTCTTGCAGCTCCTGCACCAGTTTGCGAACGGCGTGCCGGGGTTTTACATCCCGGGCGACTGGGCATTGAACATCAATCCACTTGGCGACTTCATCGACGGCGGGCCGTGGGGTGACAACGGGCTGTCCGGCAAGAAACTGGTGGCAGACTTCTACGGGCCGCGAGTGCCGATCGGTGGTGGCGCGATGAGTGGCAAGGATTTCTGGAAGGTAGATCGCGCCGGGCCACTTATTGCCCGCGACCTTGCGAATGTCGCCGGCCACCACTTCGGATTGGGCGAATGCTTGGTGACATTGGGAATCCGTCCGGGTGACCGCGCATTCCGCGTGATCAGGGTCGAGGACGAAAACCGGACTGCCATCGATGTTGCCCGCGCCCAGTCCCTGACAGACCTTCGCCTGAAAAGTCGTGGCAACTGGCCGGCATCCAACGGTCCGCTGGAGGAAGTCGCCCGGTGGGGACACTTCGCCCCTTTGCCAGGGTTCCAAGGGGCCTCGTTGACTACTACGGCAACCGTAGCGGCGTAGTGGCGTAGCGAAACGGTATCTGTAGATGACCGAAGCGAACCCCTCCCGTCGGATCGTGAAAGGGGTTCGCTTCAGCACTATTCATGTGACAGGTTCGGCGATGGGCCACACCGGAATTTCGGTGCCCAACACTCCTGTCAGGCTCCTCGGAGCAGGCTATCCCCGATCTGTGACGCCTTGTCGCACGCCTCGCGGACGC
>BJHB01000421.1:0-3053 GCA_014191415.1 Chloroflexota bacterium | reverse complement strand
ACAACCGTGTTCGTCAAGCCTCTCGAGCCACTCTCGGCGGTTCGCGAACCAGCCACACTAGCGCTGGTCATGGCCCGGTTACGAGCGGAAGATGGCTGCCCGTGGGACCGTGAGCAAACCCACGAGAGCCTCCGTCGGTTCCTCCTCGAGGAAACCTATGAGGCCCTCGAGAAACTTGATGCCGGCGATGTGATCGGCCTCGAAGAGGAACTGGGTGACATCCTTCTCCAAATTGTCTTCCACTCCCAGATTGCAACTGAGACTGGCACCTTCGACTTTGGAGACGTCGTAGCCGGCATTGTCTCCAAGATGATCCGTAGGCATCCCCACGTCTTTGGCGATGCTGTTGCGACAACAACTGACGCCGTTCTCCAGAATTGGGAAGCAACCAAGCGCGCCGAACGCGACTCTGCTGCCGACACCGAAGCGGGAGTGCCGGTTCGCAAGTCAATGCTTGACGGAGTACCCCGGTCGCTTCCGGCCCTCGCGCACTCCCAGTCAATCCAGGACCGCGCCGCGCGGGTGGGGTTCGATTGGCCAGACATCACAGGTGTCGTGGACAAGATTGTCGAGGAAGCACGCGAACTCACCGAGGCCAACGATGCCGAGAGGGCTTCAGAAGTGGGTGACCTCTTCTTCACCTTGGTGAACCTCTCCCGCCGTCTCGGTGTCGATGCCGAGGAATCGTTGCGGGGGTCGGCCAACCGTTTCCGGGCAAGGTTCGGCCACGTGGAGGCCAGCGTCGCGACCAGGGGCGTGGACTGGTCCACGCTCGATGCATCCGAACTCGACAACATGTGGAACGACGCCAAACGGGCAACTGCCACGAGGACGTTCCCATCTCACGACCCAGCGCCATACCTGGCATCACCGGAAGGTTCAGACACGGTAGTCCGGTAGACTCGCTTGTAATCACCCAGGACAGAGCGCCAGCGACTTCCCAGGCCATGAAACGGGAGGGCCAAAGGCACCCGCAACTTGAGCGAGGCATCGATGTCGGAAGAACTCTCAGCGGTCGCATCACGGATCATCGCCAACGTCGAGCGTGTGATCGTCGGCAAGCGCACCGAAATCGAACTCGCGCTGATGGCAGTCCTCAGCCGAGGGCATATTCTCATCGAGGACGTGCCCGGCACTGGCAAGACCATGCTCGCCCGCGCACTCGCGTTGAGCGTGGGCTGCACCTTCAAGCGCATTCAGTTCACCCCCGACTTGCTTCCCTCGGACGTGACCGGTGTGACCGTTTACAACCAGAAACACGGCGAGTTCGAGTTCCGCCGGGGCCCGATTCATGCCCAGATGGTCCTCGCCGACGAAATCAACCGGGCAACCCCAAAGACTCAATCCGCGCTTCTTGAAGCGATGGAGGAACGCCAGGTAACCGTCGACGGCACGAGTTACGCGCTCCCGGCACCGTTCCTTGTCATGGCGACCCAGAACCCGATCGAATACGAGGGCACCTTCCCTCTGCCAGAGGCGCAATTGGACCGCTTCATGATGCGGATCCGGCTTGGGTATCCCGCCCGCGCCGATGAGATTGCGATCCTGACAGCCCAGAAGGAACAGCACCCAATCGAATCCATCAGCGAAGTCATTTCCGCGGATGGATTGCGCGACCTGCAGGCATCAGTCGCACGCACGCACGTTGATCGACTGATCACGGAGTACGTCGTGGACGTCGCGAGCGCGACCCGTGACCATCAGGAGGTCTACCTGGGTGCCTCACCGCGCGGCTCAAGCGCCCTGCTTCGGGCCGCCCAAGCTCGCGCCGTCATTCAGGGTCGCGACTTTGTCAGTCCGGATGACGTCAAGGCCCTCGCGGAAGCCACCCTCGCCCACCGGCTGATCGTCTCACCAGGGGCCCGCATGCGGAATGTTGAGCCACGGACCATCATCCGGCAGGCGCTTGATACCGTGCCCGTGCCCGGAGCGAGGGCGGTTCGGGTTTGACCCAAAGTTGACCACCCTTCACATTCGGGTGTACCTGGCATATTCGTTCGGGTTAATTGGGACGGCGTCCAATCCTCGTCCCGGGCACGTCGTCTACTTGCTCGGCCTGAACCGTCGGCTTCACTATCCCACCACGGCGGCTCCGACGCTCCTCCAGGAAATCGTCGGTGTACAACCCCGCGGCACGTCCCCGGTAGACCGAGACAACGAGATCCTCCCTTGGGACTTCAGCGGAGAGCACGAGCGAATCGTCAATTGTGTCAATCAAGTCGAGCAGTGCCTCTTCAGCAAGGTCCACTTCGAGCACCAGGGTGGCGTAAACGCTCGTCAGCGTGAAGTGCAAGTCGATGTGGCCCACACGGACATCGCCAGCGAATACGTGATAGCCCTCAGAGGTAGCAGTGCGGTACTGCCTCTCAAATCGGGTGCGGCCGGCCGGCGTCGTAGTCGTCATGGTCGTGGTCACTCCGGCGAAAGGGATGTGGCCCGGGAACGCAATGCCCTGTCGGCCGGACAGAATCGTACCGACCCCGGCTCAAGTTCGGTAGCCCGGCGCCAAACCTGAACGCAGACGCAACCTCCGGCGCACGCTCATCTGTCACGAGCGCTCGGGAAATACAGCAATCTCTCGTCTCGGGCCGTCGTTACTCCTCACTCACCTGCCCCGTCAGGCGATCACGAAGTCGAAGTCAAGCCCGACGTCAATCGCTGGCGCCGAGTGCGTGAGTGCCCCGACGGAGATTAGCGTGACGCCTGCTTCAGCCGCCGCGCGAACCGTCGTCAAGTTGATCCCGCCGGATGCCTCGGTCATGGCCCTGCCGGCAATCATCTCGACCGCTTCGCGAAGTCCCGTTGCATCAAAGTTGTCGAGCAGGATGACATCCGCGCCAGCCGCAACGGCTTCACGTGCCTGATCCAGCGTGTCGACTTCCACCTCGACCCGCAGCAGGTGTGACCCGTGCCGTCGTGCCGCACGGACCGCCGCCGTGATACCTCCAGCGGCGACCAGATGGTTGTCCTTGATCAGGACGCCGTCATACAAGCCGGTCCGGTGGTTCTGACCACCTCCAGCCCGGACCGCATACTTTTCAAGAGCCCGCAGC
>BJHB01000420.1:1756-3066 GCA_014191415.1 Chloroflexota bacterium | reverse complement strand
CCACTGCTGCCCCACTCGCCGATGCGTTGGCTCGCAATCGGAGGCAAGGCATCTGTCCCGCCTCGTGGTTCGCCGTTCATGGGCAGAGGTGCCAGGGTTTCATCAGCCATGCCACGCGTGCCCCAGTCTCGTGGGTTCGTCAGGCCTTCGGAAGAAGGACGGATCCGTTGACTAGCGTAGCTCATTGGAGTGGTAGCCCGTGGCGTCAAGTGTTCGGTCGCGACAGGTGGCTCAGGCGTCGGAGTCCCCATCGGACACCCCACCAAACTTGCGGTCACGTGACGCATACGCCTTGAGGGCGCGGTCGAGTTCGTCCTCGTTGAAGTCCGGCCAGCAGACTTGCGTGGAGTAATACTCGGCGTATGCGGCCTGCCAAAGCAGGAAGTTCGAAAGCCGGAACTCGCCGGCGGTACGAATGATCAGGTCCGGGTCTGGAAGCCCGGCGGTGTAGAGGTGGTCCGAAATCATCTGTTCGGTGATCGCTTCCGGCGCGACACCCGAGGTCGCGATCCGTCGCACCGCGTCAACGATCTCTGCCCGAGAACCGTAGTTGAACGCCACATTTAGGATCAGGCCGCTATTGCCAGCCGTCAGCTCGATCGCCTCACCGATGCGGTTCGACAATCGTGCGGGAATGCCCTCCATCGATCCGACATGACGGATCTGCACGCCATTGGCATGGAGCGCCGGCGCCTCGCGTCCGATCGCTTCCGTGAGGATCTGGAAAAGGCCCGTGACCTCTTCCTGCGGTCGTCCCCAGTTCTCGGTCGAGAAGGCATAGATCGTGACCACCTGGATTCCGCGGGCACCACAGGATTCAAGAACCCGCCGCAGATTCTGGGTGCCAGCGCGGTGACCGAACAGGCGTGGTTGACCGCGTTGCTTTGCCCAACGCCCATTGCCATCCATGATGAACGCCACGTGACGGGGCGTCCGCACGGACTGGTCTGCCGCTTCCGCGTGCGTCCCGGAACCGCCTTGCGTCCCGCGCCCGGTTGCCTCGCGCCAGAGAGTGGAGATAGACATGACGGTAGGATAGGCCCGCAAGGACGTAGTGGTCAAGCACTTTATGTTACAAAGTGGATCGCATTGTCACCCAAGAATCAACCCCGGAGGGACCTGGGGTCGCCCTAAGCAAGGGTGACTGCTACACGATCAGCGATGTGGCGGGGGTAGTTGCCACCGACAATTCTCAAACCGTTGGCGCGACCCGATGGATCGCGAAGTCCTGATGACCGATGATCTCGGCGACCGTCTCGGCCCCGTTGCAAACGTCGACGAGCAACGCGCGGAGCGCCCCAACCAGTGCA
>BJHB01000420.1:0-1746 GCA_014191415.1 Chloroflexota bacterium | reverse complement strand
CGGCACCGTTGCAAACGTCGACAAGCAAGGCCTGGAGCGCCTCAACCAGTGCAGTCCGGGACGCGCCGTGCCCGGCTTCAACCACAGACAGGTCAATGTTGTCGCCCATCCGGGTTGCGGTGAGTGGGTTCGCGGTCACCTTCACCACCGGGATGATGGCATTCCCGACCGGCGTTCCCCGGCCAGTAGTGAATAGGCAAATGTGTGCCCCGGCAGCTGCCATCGCCGTCACCGAAACGGCGTCGTGCGGGGGCGTGTCCATGAGACTGAGTCCCGGACGACTTGGCCTGACGCCGAAGTCGAGGACATCCTGGATTGGTCTGGAGCCACCCTTCGCAAGGCAGCCCAATGCACGTGCTTGGACCGTCGTTTCACCAGTGAGGACATCATCGTCGGCTTCGTGGCCGATCACGATCGCGCCATTTGCCGTTGCATCGCGACGGAACCGGGAGGTGACTGCGTGGATCCGTGCCCCAATTTCGGGGGTAGCCGCCCGGGTTGAGAGATGAGCCTCGAAGTCCATCCAGTCGGTTGTTTCGCCCATGATGACCCTCGTACCGAGGTCGACCAGTTGGTCAACAACCTCGCCCACGATCGGGTTCGAAACCGTGTCGGTGGAGTGGTCACTCTCCCCACATTGGGTCGCAACGATCAATTCGTCCAGACTGATCGGGACCCGGGGCAGGTTGGCAATCTGCGCGGCGAGTTCGCGCGCAACCTCGACGCCCCGCGTGATCGACTTGATCGACCCTCCAGCCTCCTGGATGGAGAACGAGACGACCGGACGTCCCGGAGCGAGGGTGCGGATGAGGCTCGCAACGTCATTCGACTGGCAGGTTTCACATCCCAGACCAATCACCAGGACCGCACCAACGTTCGGGTTCGCCCCCGCGCCCGCCAGGATGCGTTCCGTCAACCCCACGTCGTCGCCGACCTGGGCACATCCGTGCGGGTGCGGGAGGGCGATCGCGCCGGGCACTTGGGCGGCGATTCGTTCCGTGACGGTGTTCGCGCAGATGACGCTGGGAATGATCGCGAGGTGGTTCCGGATCCCCACTGTCCCGTCCGGACGACGGTACCCGAGGAACGTACCCGTGCCGAGTGCCGGAGTTCCGGTGGACGTGTGACCGGCAACCGTCGCGATAGCCATGGTCTCTCTCCTCTGGCGATGCCGCCTGCAATCTTGATGTAACGCGCTCAGGACGCCGGGCGAGATGCCCCTGGGGGTTGGTGCCCGGCAATCCGGGCGGTCGATTGCCTAGGCTACCCACCTGTCGTCGGGGGAGTCAACCGGTATCAGGGTGACTTATGGAAGAATCCCTTCATGAATGAGAAAGATCGCATCGCCCAGGACGCCCTGTTCACCCACTCAAGAGACCTGCCCCTCTGGCCAGACGGGGTCATCGAGCGACGTCTCGAGCTCCTGCGTCCTCGGCAAATTGTCGCCCTGCGCAACGAGTGCCCGGTGATCTACCTTCCAGTCGGTGCCTTGGAATGGCATGAGCGCCACATGCCCGTGGGGACCGATGGCATGACAGCACACGGCATCTCCTTGCGCGCCGCCGCCGTGACCGGAGGAGTCGTCTATCCCCCACTCTTCTGGGGTGTCGACGACTTCGGGGTATCGGAATCGGGCGAGATTCGGTCGGGCATGGACATTCCCGCCGACATGCCCCTTCCGGGAAACATCTTCAGGATCGGGCACGACACCTACGGGCAACTGATCACCGAGGCGGTCGCCGAGGT
>BJHB01000419.1:0-3074 GCA_014191415.1 Chloroflexota bacterium | reverse complement strand
GTGATCCCCGATGGGTCGCACTTTCCACCCTGATTGCGGCTGTTGGTATCAGCATGATTGGAATCGCGCCGACCTACCCGATCTTTCTCGCTTGCGTTGTCCTTGGTGGTCTTGGGACGAGTGGCTTCCACCCGCAGGGTTACAAGATCGTCGGATCGTACTCAGGGACGAAGCAGGCACTGGCAACGTCGTGGTTCCTCGTTGGTGGGAACGTTGGCGTTGCAATGGGGCCACTTCTGGGGACGTTCTTTGTAGTGGCGTATGGAACCGCAGGAACACTTGGAATGCTCCCATTCGGCATCGTCATCGCCGGGGCACTTTGGTATGCGCTTCCAAAGTGGACCGCAATGCCTGTGGACGAGTTCGGGATCAAGACCGTACCGTCACCCCCGACCCCTCCGCCGGCGGAAATTGCAGTGTTGAGCCGAACGCGAAGGTTCATTGCTTTGGGGTTCCTGATTTCGGTCGTTGCGGTACGGTCGACCATTTCAAGCAGCCTAAACAGCTACATTCCGCTTTACTTCGTGCGCGATGCCCACGAATCCGAGGCGTTCGCAAGCCAGGTCCTTTCAATCATGTTGCTCATCGGCGCGGGGGCGACGCTATTGGGCGGGTTCCTTGCTGACCGCTTTGGCAGGCTTCAGGTACTTGCTGCCACGCTTGCAGGCATTCCGCCCTGCCTGATCGGGTTCCTACTGCTGCCCGCAGCGAGCCCGGTAGCGATCGCTCTCCTCTGGGCCGCAGGTGCCCTTGTCACGGCTGGCTTCTCCATAACCGTGGTCCTCGCGCAGGAACTGTGGTTCGAGAGACGCGCCCTCGCTTCGGGCCTGATCGTCGGGTTTGCATTCGGCGCCGGGGGGCTCTTCGTACCCGCAGTCGGATCCGTTGCCGATGCAATGGGTTTGAAGGCCGCGCTCTACGTACTTGCCGGACTTCCGGTCATTGTTCTCGCTTTGACCGGGATCGTTGCCTGGTTGTTGGCGCCGGGCACCGGACGCGAACAAGCAACTGGTGGGTGACCGATCAATTTGCCAAGTGACGTTGGCTACGACTTCTCAAGCCACCACGGTGTGCTGGAAGGAAGTCGCCTCGCAGGGACCGGGCGCGGTGCCGAAGCCGGCGCTGCGCCGCCCAGTCGATCAGCCCAACGGACCGCAGCGTCTAGCGTGCGAAGCCCCCAAGCCACCCTCTGTTCTCCACGGTAGAGGTCGTACACGACCTGTGACGGCAACGTGCGCTCATCGGTTCGCACTCTTAGGGAAAATCCGGTCGGCAGGACGATAGTTTCGTTCGTGGCGGTGCCGTCGGCAATCTCTCGCGCGACCATGACTTCGCCTCCAATTCGCGATCCTACGCACCATCGCCCTACATTAGAACGATGTTCTAGAACAGACGTTCCTATCTTAGCATCCGGCGGCTTGCGGCCGCAACTAAGCCGCCGATCAGGCGGTTTTGTGGAGGATTGCGGCTGTTAACAGATCAGTTACACGCGTTGTGCGCAGTGTGTCAGCCGCTAGCGGAACCAGCGGGCTAGCGTCAAGCCTCGGTATGGATTGTCCGGGGAGTGACACCCAGACCGTGTCCATTCCCGAGAAGGATCCTGCCATGGGACGCAGTCACTCCGGAGAATGGGTCGCTCGCAAGCAGCAGGTTCCCGTCGAGGTCAGCGTAGTCAAGCAGGGGCAGTAGCTGCGCCGCGGCACTGATTGCAAGACTGCTTTCGATCAGGCACCCGCACATAACCCTGAGGTGGTTTGCGCGAGAGACCTCGATGAGACGACGTGCCCGTCTGAGGCCTCCGCATTTCATCAACTTGATGTTGATGCCATCGACGGCGCCAACCAAGGCCGCGATGTCTTCCTCTGTTGCACAACTCTCGTCAGCAACCAACGCGATATCTGACCGCTCCCGGATGAACCGAAGTCCGGCAACGTCAGTGGATGAGCACGGTTGCTCACAGAACTCAATGCCAAACTGCGCCAATTCGCTGAGGCGCGAGATAGCCTCTCGCGGGGTCCACGCACCGTTTGCATCGATGATGAGCCGGACCGATGGTGCGGCTTCGCGGACCGCGCTCACGCATCGGATGTCATCACGCGTGCCGACCTTCAGCTTTATCAATGGCCAACCAGCTTCCGCGAGGGCGCGCGCACGGTTCCCCATTGCTTCAGGAGTGTCAATTCCGATCGAGTAGCTCGTCACCGGTCCTTGTGAAGCATCAAGCCCCCACGCTTGCCAGACCGGTCTTCCGAGGATCTTTCCCCAGAGGTCGTGCAGCGCCATGTCGACCGCCGCTTTTGCGCCGGTGTTATGGCGCACTCGGGCTTCGATCCGGCCAAGGATTGCTTCGATGGCAAATGGGTCGTTGCCCAGAAGCGTGGCAAACTCCTCGAGACATGCGGTAACGGTTCCGCGAAGCTCGCCGTAATACCCGTACGGAGCCGCCTCGCCCTGGCCCTCCCAAGCGTGACCGTCAGCATCTACCCAGGAGAGCCGGACGAGAACATTTTCAGCACGCGTGCGACTTCCACGACTGATCCGCCAGACGCCGGAAAGCGGAAGGTCCAAGGGTTCATGGGTGAGGGTGATGTCGGTCATGATGCATGGAAGCATACGACCCCGCCGCCCGTCACGAACCGCGCGACATTGCCTCGGTGATTGCGCGGGGTATCCCAGCGGTGACCGGAGTTTGAGGCAGGTACCCGAGCGCATCCCTGGCGCGTGTGATGTCGGCCACATACCACGTCACCTCGCCCGGGCGAGACGACTCCACGCGGATATCCGGTTGCAGATTGCGGGTCATCGCGATCAGGTTGACGACCCCGATGAGGCTGTGACCGGTGCCATGGGCCAAGTTGAAGGTCGATGCCCTGACTTCTGGATCACCATCCACGAGGCGTGTCAGGCAACGGACGAGACCATCCACAGCGTCATCGATGTAGGTGAAATCCAAAGTCTTTTCGGCTCCGAACACGGTGACTGGTCTGCCGGACTTAATCCTGTCATTGAAGACCCAGATGGCACGTTCGAGGCGCGAAAGGTCGTCGTCGTAGCGCCCGTAGACATTGCTGAAC
>BJHB01000418.1:0-3099 GCA_014191415.1 Chloroflexota bacterium | reverse complement strand
AACGAGCACGAGCCTCTGCTTTTGCAGGATCTCGGTCTGTTGCTTGAGCGCTTGGTTCCACGCGATGCCTTCTATCATCACGATGATTTCTCGGTTCGTACAGTTAATCTGACTCCCGGTGAGCGTGTAAACGGTCATTCGCACTGCCGGGGGCTGTTTCTCGGCGCTAGCGAACATATCCCTGTGACCGATGGGATGATGATGCTGGGTCGTTGGCAGAGGGTTTTCATGGTTGAGCTCGACGGGCCTCAGACCCGCGAGGTGGCCGTGAAGGTTGTTGGCGTCTAGAAACCGGCGATTTCCCTGATTCGGGAGATATCCAGACTGGCCCGCGCAACGTTTCCGAGCCGATCAAGTTCGCCTTCGATGCCTGAACTTGTACCCCAAGATTCAGGTGGCCCAACGGTTTCAGACCGGAGCCGCAAGACGGACGTAAGGATTGCCCGGCGCACTTGGCCGGTGTCGAAAAGGCCATGCATGTAGGTCCCGAGAATCCAACCGGTTTCGTCGAGATACCCCTCGCCGGTCTGGTCCGGGTCTGAGGGTATACGGCCCTCACGCGAGGCAATCGTGAATGGATGCGGTACCTGAGGATTGTTGTTCGTACCGGTCCGAATAGTGTGTCCCATGTGGATCTCATAGCCGGTTAGTTCTGCCCCGCGGACCCCTGAAAGAAGCCCCCGCGGGTCTCGGACCTGCGCGCGGACGAGGCAGGTCGTCTTGACGCGAGCAAATGTCGTGGTGACTCCCAGCAATCCAAGGCCTGTAATCCGCATCCCGGCCGGCGCCTCGACGCCATGGTTGTCCTCGACCGCGTCACCAAGGATTTGGAAACCGCCGCAGATCCCGATGATTGGTGTCCCTACTCCCCCTGCATTCTTTGGGTGGACGAGATCGGTGATTCGTCCCGCTAGTCCTGACGACTTCAACCATTCCAAGGCGGCGATGGTCGTCTTTGTTCCCGGGATGACGATCAGGTCTGGCGATCCCAAATCGACTGCCCGATCAACCCAGCGAACACGCACACCTTCCTCGCGCTTGAGAGGATCGAGGTCATCAGAGTTAGACACGTGGGGCAGAGCGATTGCCGCGACATCGAGGATTGTCGTCGACGCCACACCCAATAAGCGTCCATCACCTAGCGATATTGAGGACTTGCCTACCTGGTCTTCGAGCGCGACCGAATCCTCGTCAGGGATCGAGAGGTCATGCAGGTACGGCATGACGCCCACAACCGGTACCCCGGTCCTCGCTTCGAACCAGTCAAGTCCCGGGCGCAGTAGCGTCGCGTCACCTCTGAACTTGTTGATGATCACCCCTCGAACGCGTGCGCGCTCATCTGGTTCAAGCAACTCCAGTGTTCCTACCAGATGTGCGAAGACGCCGCCTCGGTCGATGTCGCCAACGAGGATCACCGGTGCATTGGCCATCCTGGCAATCGCCATGTTGACCAGTTCCCCATCATTGAGGTTGATCTCGGCAGGACTGCCCGCGCCCTCGATCACCACGACGTCATGTTGCGCCCGCAGGCGTGCAAGGCTGCCACTGACGATTCCAATCAACTCGTCCCGTCGGGACCGGTATTCACCGAACCCCATCTTTCCCCAGACACGACCCTCGACGATCACTTGGGAACGGAAGTCGGCTTCGGGTTTGAGCAGAATCGGGTTCATGTCGGAGTGTGGCGGAATACCCGCAGCCATCGCCTGAACCACCTGTGCCCGGCCCATCTCGCCCCCGTCTGCATCGACGTAGGAATTGAGCGACATGTTCTGGGACTTGAATGGCGCGACCCGGAATCCGTCGTCGTGGAAGATCCTGCAAAGCGCGCTGACCAGGAGCGACTTTCCGACATTGGACGCGGTGCCCTGGATCATCAGGGTCCGCGCCACGGGCGACCTCGAACTCCCGTGGGCGGATGAGAGCGGGTCGAGCATGGCGTGAAGTGTACGGAAGGTCCTACTCGCCTCCCCCAATGGTTTTCAGAACGATGGGGGCCTGAGCCAGCGTTCGATCAGTGATGGGGTGACCGGGGTTACGGCAATCTCGCTTTGTGTTCCCGGCATCATGACCGCGCTCGCGGCCATTGTTCGGTCACGGATGTTGATGATCGAAAACCCACTACCGGTGATTGACCGAAACGCCTCTGCTGGCCAACATGGATCGAGGCCATACGCAACCGCCGGTCCGGACCAGACCGGCACTCCGGCGAAGACCCCGGCGGTTGGGTGGTGGAGGTGGCCCGCGAGGATGCCGATGACGTCAGTTCCGTTGATCGTGTCGTGGAAGTCCTCAGTATCTAACAGGAGGATTTGGTTCAACGCATCCACACCACCTCGGGTCGGAGGATGGTGCATCACCACGATGGTCCCTGCCTCGGCACGCGTCCCGAGTTGCAGCTTGAGCCAACCAAGTTGGTCGTGTCCGAGGCTCCCGTACGGCCTGCCGGGAACAAGGGTGTCGAGCACGATGATGCGTAGCGGCCCGACGGTGACGATGTCGTTGTGCAGTTCTGTCAAAGACGGGCGTTTGAGCAGGTCATTGTGAAACGCTTCGCGCGCGTCGTGGTTGCCCAGTGCCAGCGCGACCGGAACGCCGTACGCCTCTTGAAGTTCCTCTACGACGACGGCCAATCTCTGGTAGCTCCCTGGTTCGCCACCGTTTGCCAGGTCACCCGCGAAGATGAACCCATCCGGCCTGATTTGACTTGCGGCAATGCGGGTAAGGACAGCATTGAGGTTTGCAAACGTGTCCTCGCCGTCCAAGCGATCATCGAGTTCCGGCTGGATATGCGTGTCGGCGATCAGGACTAGGGTCTGGTCTGCCGCCATCTCCAGTCTCTCCAGTTCTTGGGGGATTGTTAATATTTTGCGGTCACGGGCCACCACGTCACAACGTCACCCGTGCGTTCCATCCACCTCATCCGGGACGACGTGCCCTCGGAACGTGATTCCACACGGTGACATAGCTTCCGCGTTGGTCAGGCGTTGCTCAGATCGGACGGCGCCACGTCCGTGCATCATCTGATAAGTGCTGACTCGGGAGTTGTACCGCGCACCAACCTCAACCCGTCCAGTCTTGCCGTAATCCCCTGTGCAC
>BJHB01000417.1:0-3113 GCA_014191415.1 Chloroflexota bacterium | reverse complement strand
CCATTGACAATAATTGACACGGCGCCAGATTGGTAAGAGGCAGCTAGATGGAACCACTGTGCTGGTTCCAATGTTGATGGAAGCGACGCTTCATGCCACGCCCACTTATCGTCGGCATCCCGGGTGTCATTCCAAATGCCGACGACGACTGATCGGTCCTGTAGTCCGAGGCCGGTGATCATGCCTTCGGTGCCATTGGATAGAGAAGCGTTCTCTGTATAGATAGCCTGGGCTCCCGATAGTACTGAGGGCTTCAACCAAGCTTCAATCGCCCATTGATCGCGCCCGGTCAAAGCGACCGGCTTTCCAGTGCCCGCTCCTCCGACCAACAGGTCGTCAGTCTGTCCGTCAAAGGAGAGTGCATACCCCGCGTAGGATGCCGTCGGCGGAGTTGCACTTGGTGCGGCTGTCAAGGTGGCAATCGCGGTGGCCGTTGAAGTTGCTGTCGAAGACGCAGTTGCCGTTGATGTCGCCGTCGCCGTTGGTGAGACCGTTGCGCGTGGCGTCGCCGTAACAGGGATTGCCATTGGGGTAGATAGGGGGGTGCCTGCAGCATTTGAAACTGCTCCGACAGCCCTCCACTCCAAGACGACGCCCGCTAGTTGCGCTGGATCTGATGTGACCTGTTCACCGCCCAGAATGACCTCATCTTTAAGGCTTGGCAGAGATGCCCGAAGACGTACGGATGCACTCGTTCCAGGCTCAAGCCTCGGGTTAACCGGAATGGGAACCGGTGTGGTGGTGGGGAAGCCAGGCGAAGTGAGACCGCGAGGAACAATGGGCCCGACATACATGTGTTCCGTCATCGGGTTTGCCGCTTCACCTACGTTGGTACACGCAAACTTCTGACCGTCAACCGGCGGGGTCGGGACGCCGGCGCCCGGGGTTGTCACGATCCACTGACCACCAATGCAGCGGTCAACAGACAGCTGGAGCCCATTGATCGGGTCGGCTGTTAGCTTGGACCCAGTATTCGGAATGACTGCAAGGCTTAGGCTTGTGTCGAGTGTCCCGCCGTTTTCAAGGGTGAAAATCCGTTCGACGCCCTCGCCAGGCAACAGCGCCGGGAAAACCATCCCGAGGGAGGTGGATGAATCGGCTAGAAGCTTCACGGTGCCGGACTGGATGGAGCCCGCAGGATTGACCTGCGCCGCGACAAAGTCAGCAAGCGTTCCGGCGATGTCAGAGTTCACACCGATCAGGCAAAGGGCAACCAACGCGGTAGCGGCCCGGGCACAGATTCCACTTTGTGACCCCGAACCCGCACGGTGCGCCCGTTTTCCGGTCGCGTCAATCGATTCAGAGACACCAGAAGCACATCCGACCGCCGCCAACTCGCCGCCTGGAGCTTCCATCACCATGATGGCCACGCATGCGGTTCCAGAGTCACACGTCCTCGGGGCCTCAGTCTGAAAATCCTTCGCGGATGTGACGCTACGACCAGCAGTCAGGACGTTCCCGGGTACCCGTCGAGGCGCATTGGTCGGGTCCGTCGGGACCCGTTCGCCCAACCACGCAACACGACCGCGTCTCACCGCCCTTGCAGCGCGTGGCAGAACCAGACACGCCAACATCCCGAGTGTGACCACGTACACCATTCCGGGCACACCGATCCGGGGTTTGCGAAGGAACTTCCCAACCCGTTTCAGTAGCTGCTGGTGACGCGTTAGTCTCATCTCGCTATTTGAAACCAATGGTTATCGTTGGCACGGGCAGTGAACGACAGACAATGGCTGAGTAGCCTTCCCAAACAGGTCGGCCCACTCTGTCAATAAGGATGTGACCCGGTCTCCCGGCCAAGAATAGTTCTGCCCCCAATTGGGGCACCAAGGGCATCGCCAGAGAAACGACCCAACCTTCACGATACCCTTTATCACGCTAGTGTTCGGTGAATTTTGCACGCATCCCGAGAGGTGGCGGTCATGAGAACCAACTCCGCAAGCAATTCGCCCACCAAATCCGATGCAGCGGCAATCGCGGCCCTCCGGGTCAACCAACTCAAGAACCTTCTCGGCAACCGCGCTGCCCTCATCTCAACGAACGTATGGGATGACGTGACACGCCAGATTGTCGGCGTTGTCAGTGCTGACGCGCTGATCGTCTTGCAATTCCCTTCCGTGGCTCCGATAGGTATCTCAGCCCAGGTAATGGAAAAAGAAAATCAGACAGTTTTATCGGGTCCGGTAGCAGGTGACCAAGATGACTGACGGTGCGCCACAGGAGGTGTCAGCCGAAAGCGGATCGGACCATGGCCTCTGTTCCATGTCAGTCGCACAGCTCAGGCACGCATACGTGACGGGCGGCCTATCACCGGTCGATGTGACCCGCGCGCACCTGAACAGGATTACACGTGCTGACCCAGCATACACAACGTTTGTCACTGTCGATGCTGATGGAGCGATGGCCTCGGCACGGCAATCGGAAACCAGGATCCGTACCGGCCAGGAGATTGGTGCTCTGGAGGGCATCCCGCTATCGGTGAAAGACCTGATCAACGTGGAGGGACTGCCGATGACGGCAGGGTCTCGGCGACCCGCGTCCGTGAGCGCAGTCGACGCCGAGGCCGTTGCCAGTTGGAGACGGGCTGGAGCCGTGGTACTCGGGACAAACACCCTCCACGAGTATGCGTTTGGGGGTACGAGTGTTAACGAGCACACCGGAACGCCGAGGAATCCCTGGGATGCGTCCCGGATTTGCGGCGGCTCAAGTGGCGGATCCGCAGCGGCGGTGGCGGCTGGCTTTGCTGTAGGTGCGATGGGTACAGAAACCGGCAACTCAATCCGGCGCCCGGCTGCATTCTGCGGAATTGTTGGCTTCAAACCCACATTCGGGAGGGTCTCCCGCGTTGGCGTTGTGCCCCTTGCGTCATCGCTTGACCATGTCGGCGTCCTTGCGAGGTCGGTTGAAGACGCGGCAATCCTGATGGACACCATATCCACATTTTCGGGGCACGATCTAGGGTCGCGCCCTCAACGTCTCCCCGGGGTGCGGGTAGACGCAGGCGGGTCGTCGCGACTGACGCTTGGCATTCCGTCCTCGATGCTTGTTGGAATGGACCCACTCATCGAACGCGCCTTCAATCGAGCCGTGAAGCACCTTGAATTGGCTGGCAT
>BJHB01000416.1:0-3114 GCA_014191415.1 Chloroflexota bacterium | reverse complement strand
CGCGCCGACCTTGCCACTCTTGGAGACGAGCGCCGAAAGGGCACCAACCATGAACCCGGCCTTGTCCTCCTCGAAGATCAGTCCGGCCAAATTCTCGACCGGCTTCTCCTGGAACTGGTCAACACCGATGAACTTGATGGTTGGATTGGCCTTCGCCGCCTCGATCGTCGCATCACCGAGCAGGAAGCCGACCGTGACGATCACGTCATACTTCTCAGAGACGAACTGCTGGATGTTCTTCTTGTAGTCGTTTGGATCCCGGGTCTCGACGTACTTCGACTCACCCTTGATCGCCGCCGCCCCAGCCTTGGCGCCATTCCAAGCCGACTCGTTGAAACTCTTGTCGTCGACCTTGCCGACGTCAGTCACGAGGCCGACCTTGAGCACCTTGGCCGCTACGGTCGGTTCGGGGGCCTTTGTTGGGGCAGCAGCAGCCGCGGGTGCGGCCGTTGGTGCGGCGGCCGCCGGAGCTGCCGGTGCCTTGGTGGGTTCAGCCTTCGCTGCAGGCGCGGCCGGAGCCGCCTCACCACCGCATGCTGCCAGAATTGGCAACGCCGCGAGCCCGAATAACAGATTACGCCGTGTTCTCATCGCCACTCCTCCATTGGAACAACCACTGGGTGCACCAGCTGACTGCTTCCCCGCCCCCTGCGCAGTCGACTTCCGCGAGTATAGCGAGGAAAGGCCACGCTACCGGCGCCACGCCCCTACCCAGACAACCTCGCCAAGGCATGGGCAAGCACGCGCACGCCATTCGCGACCTCTTCCGGGGCAGTGAACTCATCAGGCCGATGGCTTACCCCACCGCGGCACGGCACAAAAACCATCGCCGTGGGACAGATGCGAGGCATGAACAAGGCGTCGTGATAGGCGCGGCTCGGCAACTGGTGGGTAGCAAGTCCAGCATCGGCCGCACTGGCCTCCAAGACATCCCGCAGACCGGGATCCATGGTTTCTGGCAGGTCGGTGGTTACAACCTCAAGGTCTATCCGCACTCCCCGTCGCGAGGCAATCCCGGCAGCATCGTCGCCTATCCGGCGAAGCACACCATCCCGCCTCGCCCCATTGACGTCGCGCACATCTATGGAGAGCCGAACCTCCGATGGAACCCCATTGACCGCCCCGGGGAAGACCGCTACCTGACCGACCGTTCCGACGGTGTCAATGCTTTCAGTTCCGCGGGCGGCCGCTTCCACGCAGAGGATCAGTTCGGCAGACGCAGTCAACGCATCGTGTCGATCCGGCATCAGCAAGCCGCCAGCATGTCCGCCCTCGCCGGTGATCACCGCCCGGACCGTCGCCGGCGCCGCGATTGCGGTCACCACCCCGATTGGCAGGCCAAGACGCTCAAGCACCGGACCTTGCTCAATGTGCAGTTCCAGAAAGGCATGATAGGTTCCCTCCGGAATCCTGACGTTCTCCAAGGGCCCGGACCAGCCTGCCTGACGGCGTGCCTCCTCGACCCCGTGACCTTCCCCATCTCGCAAGGAACGCGCCTGGTCTGGTGACATTGCACCAGACATCAGTCGGCTGCCAAGGCACCCAACGCCAAACCGCGTCGGTTCCTCACTGGCGAACACGATGATCTCGATAGACCGCGCCGGTACGAAACCGGCGTGCCGGAGAGCCCTCACCGCTTCAATTGCCCCGATGACCCCCACGCAACCGTCGTACAGTCCGGCATTCGGAATGGCGTCCACGTGAGACCCGGTCGCCACTGGGGGAAGTGAGGGGTCGGACCCGGTCCATCGGGCATAGATCGTCCCGATCTCGTCGGTGCGCAGTTCCAGTCCAACTTCTTCAAGGAGGGTCGTCACGTACGCACGCCCTGCCAGGTCAGTCGATGTCCAGAGGACCCTTGTCACGGCGGGAGGGGGCGCATCGGTAAACGTTGCCAAGTGTGCCAACTGTGCCTGCACTCGACCCGCGTCAATGGCAATGCGACCAGTTTCCACCGCAAGCTGATCCTGCCTCGCGGCAGCGAAAACCGGTGAACTGCCTGCAGTTCGTTGGCCTTGGGATGAAGCGGCACGATCGGTCATCAAGCGTCTCCGGGCGCGATTGTCAGGTCAAGGAGCGGATTGCGGTTGCCGTTCTTGTAGTACAGGTACCGAGCAGGCTCGTTCCCGACCGCCGCGAACCACTGCGGGCAGAACGGTCCCATCCACATCTGATCCTCGCGTTGCACCGGATACCACTGGTCCTCCAGACGGTAGATGCCCCCGCCCTGGAGGAAAATTACACCGTGCTCCATGTAATGGCTTTCCACGAGGGGTAGACACGCGCCCGGTTCGAACGTGAACACATTCATGGCAATGTCGAAACCCGGCAGGTCTGGCAGGAGAGACTGGAGCCGGGCACGGGGATCACCAAGAAACGGCAACTTCTCGATCTCGTCCAGGCGCGCAACCACGACGAACGCCGGTTCTGTACCGTGCGGCGCGGTGATTGCTCGTCGGTCAAGCACGAATACCCGGCTGGTGGTCACCGCGTCCATTCCGGTGAATGTCCCCGACGGGGCGAACGCAAATGCCTCCTCATGGAGTTCATGCACGTCATGCCCGGCGCGGAAGGTCACGTGTCCCTCAAGGACGAAGACAAATCGTTCGACCCCCACCGGGGGCGGAGCCGCATGTCCTCCTGCCGTCATCTCCGCGATGTACTGGACGAAGCCCGCCCCGACATGAGGGGAGATTGTCACGATCGTTCGCGTACCGGACCAACCGGGAAACGAGGTCTTGACATGACTCTCAGGGGTAATGACTGCGTGCCTCGCGCCAATGAATGTGCGTGTGGTCGGTGGCAGGGCCATGACTGCTTCTCCTTGGGTGTGGTTCAAGCAATTTCGGGCATGTCGGGCAATTCGTCGTCAGGCGTGTGTGGCGGGACGCACAAGCCGCCCCTGTGGGTCACCAACCGGCTTGCCATCTATCGCAACCGTCATCCCCCGGAGGATCGTTCGGCGGGCGTGTCCAGTGAAGGACCTACCCACATACGGGCTCTGCAAGTGCCGGTAATGAAGGTCCGACTGCGCCAGAACGGTGTGTTCATCCGTGGCTACTAGCGTGAGATCGGCATCAGCCCCGACGACAATGCGGCCCTTGCGTGGCGAAA
>BJHB01000415.1:0-3131 GCA_014191415.1 Chloroflexota bacterium | reverse complement strand
CGCCCGACTGGCCACGCACGTCGACTGTCAGGACGCCGTAGCCCTGCAGGACCCACCCGAGATACTGGTCGATGTACCCCTTGTTCCCGCTATACCCGTGATAGAAGACCATGGTCGGGCGCTTGCCGTTGTGGGCACCGGGCGCGCTGTCCGGGGGGACAAGCCACCACCCGCAGATGCGCGCGCCCGCCCATCCCGTGAAGGTCAGCCGTGAGGCATGTATCTCCGGCACCGGATAGTCGGGAATTGCCTCGATGTGGATGTCGAGTGGGATCTGCGCCGCTTCCGCGAGGGTGCGGTCCCAGAAAGCATCGAAATCTGCCTCGCGCGTCAGGGGCGGACGATACGTGACGAGTTCGGAAAGGGGCTTGTCTGCGAGTGGCATGCGTTCTCTCCCATTCTTGATCGCGTCACTGCCGAAACCGGTCCCGCCAGCACCCGGATTGCGACGCGACATCAGGCACGGAAGCGTACACCCGGCCAGCAGTCAGGCGTCGCGCAGGTCGGGAGCGATCGGATCGAACCGCAGGGTGCCGAGAATGTCCTGGTACGCCCGGCAGATGGCGTCCTCGATATCAAGCCGGATGTCGGACCCGGCAACAAAGTCAACGAGGCGGGGGTTCCGCGGGGTTCCGGTCCGGCATTCGAGTGCGGGTTGACCGCGGTCAAGCGCATCAAGACCACGAAGCGAAAGTGTCACGGACACAACCGGCTCGCGCGCTCCGGTTCGCCCGGGCGCACGGGACGCAAGCACCTGCCATGTCCGGGTACGACCGTCGCGAGGATCAGGCATGCGCCGCACCTCGCCTCCACCGTGGAACGCTTCCAGCAGCGTGGCGACAAAGAGACCGAGTGCCTCGTCGATGACAAGGCTGCTCTCCTCGAACTGGCGCCTGATTGCCATCACGGCGTCACGGCGCATCCGCTCGGACCGGACCTTGTCGCGCAACTGATCGGCTACCCGGTCATGAACCGCATCGAACGTCAGGCGCACGCGCTGCGTCTCGGAGGACAGGGGTATGCTCAGATCGTCGAGGTTTACCCCCTCAAGCAGGCGATTGAGAGCGGAATCCCAGTCTTCCCTGACTGCATCACCGCCGTCGCCGCTCACCTGACCTGCCCTTCCCGCGCAACAACCGGGGACCACTCAACGCGCATTGTGGTTGGACCGCATGAATGCAATCCAACCAAATGCCAGGCTTCACGGACGTCCCCGGCCGGTCGCGAAGTATATCTGCGCAGCCACGGCGTAGTTTCCTGCCAGGGCTGTCCAGCGTTCAAGACCCAACGACATCCCCTCGCTTCGCTCCCCGTCGCCACCTGATTCATGGACGCTTCGCTTGGCACCGTGCGGGGCAGCACCCTACCGAGGGAAGGCCGCGGGCACCCCGCCATCCACGGTGATCACGGTCCCGGTGGACTTGAGGCTTCGGTCCGATGCGAGCCACCAAGTCGCCTCGGCAACATCGTCAGGATCGATCGTGACCCGCAGGAGGTTCCGTTTCCGGTAGAAGTCCTCAAGATCCGTCTCATCGATGCCGTGAGCGAGTGCCCGAGCGCGGCGCACCTCGGGTGCCCACAGGGTCGAATTCCTGAATACCGCATCAGGATTGATCATGTTCACCCGGATGCCGTGCGTCCCGGCTTCCATTGCCACGACACGCGCCAGTTGCGCCTGGGCCGCCTTGGCGGCGGAATACGCCGCGAAGTCCTTGCCCGGTGCCATCGTGTTCTTCGTGGTGATGTAGACGATGCTCCCACCGGTGCCTTGGGCCTCCATGACCCGCAGGCACTCGCGGGTGACAAGGAAGTGTCCTGTGGCATTGATAGCGAAACTTCGCTGCCACATGGCCAACGGCATCGACGACACCGAACCGCTTGGCGCGATCCCGGCATTGGACACCAGGATGTCGATGCCACCATAGGCCTCGATCGTCGCTGCAACCGCGCCGGCGACCCCGGTTTCCTGCGTGACATCACACGCGACTGCCAAGGCTCTGGCAAGTCCGGACCGACCCGTGATCGCGTCGGCGACCACGCGGGCTCCATCGAGGTCGACATCCGCGACAACGACGTGGGCACCCTCGGCGGCGAGTCGTTCGGCAATCGCGCGCCCGATGCCGCTGGCCGCGCCAGTGACGAATGCCACCCGCCGCGCAAGGCTTGCCTCCGGCGGAGCGAGGGTCAACTTGTACAGCTCGAGAGGCCAGAATTCGACCCCGTAGCAATCGTGGGCGTCAAGCGACGTGAACGCTTCAAGGGCCTCGGCATCGCGCACCACCCGCATCGCATGCCGGTAGACATCCGCGACGATGCGCGTGGCGCGTGCGTCCCGTCCCAGGGTGACCATGCCAACGCCTGGCAAGAGGATCACGCGGGGTCTTGGATCAACCGAGGCGGGACGCGGGGTGCCAGGGTCCGATGCAGCACCAGTGTCCACGTAGTCCACGTACCCGCGCGCCCATGCTCCCCATGCACTGGGCAAGGCGTCCGAGAGTGCGGACGCGATTTCATCGGGATTGGTAGCTGGCGCCCCGCGAACGGGCACGTACAACGGCGACCGCTTGGTGGTGATCAGGTGGTCGGGAGTGGCGGGGCCGATCCGGGACAGTCGCGCCGCGTCAGGATGGGAGGCGAACGCCCGAACGTCGTCGGCATCGTCAAGGTGCAGAATCGTGCGGGTACCCGCAATTGTGGCTATCCCCATCACCTCCGGCGAGAGCGAGCCATCAGCCTGGGTGCGCGCGTGCAATTGCCGGATCAAGGGCGCGAGGATTGAGAAGATGCGACGCCGTGCCGACGCATCAAGGACCGGTGCTGGTGCGACCGGCTCGGATTGATTACCCGCACTGCTCCCGCCGGCCGGCGACGCGGCGCTGTTCCCGACCACGGGTCGGGGTCGAGGCAGGGTGCCAACGGGCGCAGTTCGTCTCGCGTCGACGAAGGCCTCGGCCTCCGTGCACGCCGAAATTGTGGCGTCGTAGGCCTCGCGTGCGGTCTCACCCCACGTCACCAGACCGTGCTTCTCGAGCACCACGCCTGCAGCTCCGGGATGTGCCGCGACGGCTGAGGCCACAAGATGCGACAGCCCGAACCCGGGGCGCACGGACGGGACCCAGAAAAACACGGGG
>BJHB01000414.1:0-3134 GCA_014191415.1 Chloroflexota bacterium | reverse complement strand
TCTGTGCGATTCCTTCTGTGTATCCAGACCCATTCAATTTGATGACGTTGCGGGCGATCCTGCACTGCCGACCGGTTGTCGGGACCTGCCACGGCGCCACCCCAGAACTTGTCGTCGACGGAGAGACCGGTCTCATCGCCGATCCGTGGGATGCGGACGCGTTCGGAGACGCCTTGGCCGACATCCTTCTTGACCCGGACCGGGCACGCCTGATGGGAGAGGCGGGTCGAACGCGGGGCATGTCGATGTTCACGCTTGGTCGCCAGATTGATGCGTACGCAAGGCTTCTCGGTGACAAGCGACACCTATCTGATCCTCCTCACTACCTCAAGTCCGAAGGGGGAGCGGGTTGATCCGACTGTCCGGGCCGGTAGGGATTGCGTCGGTTGGCTTGCTTGTCGCCTCGTTGCTTGCCGGTCGTGTCGATGGGATCCCCGGACTGGCCTGGTTTGGACTTGCCGTCGGGATTCCGATCGCAATCGGACTGTTGGGTATTGCGCGACGCAGTTCGAAAGAACGGATCGACGCACTGGGATTTGGCACGGCCCTGAGTGGGGTGCTGCCATTGCTTGCCGCAATTCACGTCAGTGACCCAACGTGGGCAACGGTGTCCGGCACGTGCTCGGATGGTTGCGCGATCCCCGGGCCGGCAATCGCTTTCGGGGTCATTGCGATTGCTTTGGTCGGTGCCCTTGACCCCGGGAGACGTGACGTTCAAGGGATGCGTGTCGCGGGTTTGCCGTTACCGTCACATCCCAACTGGTGGGTCTTGGTCGTCCTGGCGGTTACGGCTTTCGCGTTTGTGATGTGGGTCGTCGTTATGCCTTGGACATGGGTTTCCGCCGTGGTTGCCGGACTGGTTGGTGCGGTCTTGTGGGGGGTGTTTCGAGGCTACGATCGCGTTTCAGCGGTTGCGATCCTGCTCGTCGTCCTAGTTGCACCGTCGCTGTCAGGGTCGGCGGTTGGGTATGCGTTGGGGCGACGACCCGGGGATCACGGAGGTCTCGATGACGACGACTTCGATGAAAGTCGCGAAATTGATGACATTGGCGTGCCTTCGGTGGACACCCTCGTAATCCCGGGTCCGGAAGTGCCTCTCACAGGTCGTATCCCCTCAGAGATTGACGATGTTCGACGGGGTGCCCTCGGGCTTTTCGGGGTTGCAGGGTGGGGGGTTGCGATGGTGGCCGGGGCTCCTCCGCTCTTCCGCATGGCAGGCGATGAAGTGTTCGCGCCGGATCCGTCGAACATCGCTCTGATCTCTCTGTTGGCGACGTACTTCTCGCATGGGAATGGGTCCGTTACGCCGAATGGGACCGTTCCTGAAGGAACGTTCGTGACCATCATGGCGATCTGGCTTGGTGTGGTCCTAGCCGTAGGCTGGTGCCTGTACCCAGTATTGCGTCGGATGGCGGTTGACGGGGCCGTCGCCTTGTCCGTGATTGCCACGGCGGTTGTGTCTGCGTCCACGCCAAGCGCGATGGTTCCCTCTTTGATCGTTGCCATTGCGGTCGTGGCGTTGCGTGCCAGATCCATGCGGGTTGGTGCAGTCTTGCTCGCCGGAATTGTTCTGGCGACGGTCACCGTGACAGGCGAGTTTGTAGATCCATCCGGACAGCCATTCATCCCACCCGCCGTTGTCGTGTTGGGATTGTTGGTTGTTTCAATGAGGTGCGGGTGAAGTGACTGGGCGTTCCCGGAGACGACGTTGGGGGCATGTTTCCAGATTGGGGCAGCCATACAGGGTTCCAGAACCGCGGGTAATACCTGATAGACTTGTCCTTTGATGCTTACGGTAAAAGCGGTCGCGAACGGCAGTGTTGCCGAAGCACATGGGATCCGGCCGGGTGATCGCTTGATCGCAATTGACGGTCAGGCCGTCCACGATGTGATCGACGTGCATGTCTTCGCATCCGCTGATGAGGTTTCAATCCAGTGGGAACCGGCTGGCATGCCGGGACAGTCGCGGATCGCTGCGGGTCTGGATACTGAGGACGCTTTAGGCCTTGAGTTTGTTGATCCGACCGAAGACGGGATCAGGATCTGCAACAACCGGTGCGTATTCTGCTTTGTAGACCAGTCGCCGGCGAAGATGCGGCGCGCCATCTACTTGAAGGACGACGACTTCCGCTATTCGTTCCTCGCGGCGAATTTCGTCACTCTCACGAACCTCACTGATGATGACTGGCGGAAGATCCACGACCAGCATCTTTCGCCCCTCTACGTGTCGGTCCACGCGACCGATCTTGAAGTACGGCGGCGATTGCTTGGCAATCCGACCTCCCCTGACATCCTGGAACAGTTGGACCGTCTGGCAAGTTGGGGGATCAAGGTCCACACGCAGGTCGTTCTGACGCCGGAGTGGAACGATGGTGTCCACTTGGAAAAGACCGTCGCTGACCTGGCGTCGCGTTGGCCGAATGTGCTGTCGCTGGCAGTTGTGCCTGTTGGTTTGACGCAACAGCGGTTTGATCGGCAGGATGGCCTCAGGCGACGACTAGACGAGCAGCTCGCACGTCCGGACCTGGACGCGGTGCACCGCCAGGGCCTTGAACAGCGAACTGCATCGGCACCGATGCTCCGGCTGGTCACCGCCGATGAGGCGAAGCGCCTGATCGCGTGGGCGAGACCCCTGCAACGAAAGTTCGAGAAGGAACGGAATCACACCTGGCTATTCCTGTCGGATGAGGTTTACCTTCTTGCCGGAAAGCCGGTCCCCGGTTCGGTCAAGTACGACGGGTATGTCCAGTACGAGAATGGCATCGGGATGGTCCGGGCCTTGCTTGACGACTGGCGGCGGATGCGTCGGACCACGTTGGCCGACGGTCTGCCTCGACCGGTTTCGGGGGTGATGGCGTGTGCCACCTTAATCGGACCGACCTTGCAGCAAATTGCCACCGAGATGTCCGGTGTGACCAACGTGTCCATGCGCACCGAGGTGATCACGAACTCGCTGTTCGGGCCAGTGGTGACTGTTTCGGGATTGCTTGGAGGCCGTGATCTGGCGTCAGCTGCAGTTGCGGCAGGGATCGGTGCAGGAGACCTGTATTTCATCCCGCGGGTCGCGCTTGATGATGCCGGGCACGCGTTCCTGGATGGGACCACGTTGGCGGAGTTGCGGGCCTCCACGTTGG
>BJHB01000413.1:0-3143 GCA_014191415.1 Chloroflexota bacterium | reverse complement strand
AACACGTCGGCGATGACGGGTCAAGTCGTCAAGTTGGCGTAAGCGCTAATATTTCCATTATGACTGGACAAGGCACTGAATTGTCGCCAATTCGAAGTCAATCGTGAACTGGGATGGCGTCAACGGTCTTGACATGTGCAGGGTGTAGGTCACGCGCCATGGCGATCATCAGGACGGTGCCGGCGACCGAAATGCCTGCCAGCACCGTGATGATCGTCATCAACCCCGAACCGAGTATCTCTGTCAACTTTGCAGCGGTGACCGCGTCAATCTGGGCACGGTTCGACGCCGACAACAACTGGGACACGAGTGGCCCCGCCTCGGACCTTGTTGCACCGGACGCTTCAGCCGCTTCAAGGAGGCGGCTATTCAACAATCCCCCGCCAATGGCGACGCCGATGGCTCCGGCGATATTCCGTGCAAACTGCGTTGACGAGGTCACCGCCCCTCGCTGGTTCCAGGGGACCGCTCCCTGGGGCGCGTAGAGAAATGCCGTCGATGAGAGCCCAAGACCGATGCCGGTGACGCCCATTGCGAGCGAGATCACCCAAAGTGCAGAATTCGTGCCTGTCATGGCCAGTCCAATGCACCCCAAGGCGATTGTCCCGGTTCCCAGGAATGCCGACATCCGAAACCCGAGTGCCAGATAAATCCGCCCGCTCACGATCGCCGTGATGGACCACGCTGACGCCAGCGGGGTGAGCACTGCGCTTGTCCCGGTCGCGCCATCACCCCGGACCCCTTGCACCAGCAGCGGCACGAATGAGGCGAGGACGAAGTTCGTCAATCCGACCAGCACATTGCCTGCGTTGCCCACCGCGACCGGGCGGAGACGGAACGCCGCAAACGGCAGGATCGGTTCCGGTGCCCGTCTTTCGACAAATCCGAAGACCACTAGCAGGGCAACTCCCGCGGTGATACACGCGTACATCTCCAGAGAACCCCACGGCATAGACCGTCCTCCTTCAAGGGCGACGAGCAAAAGGCAGACGAGGCCCGCGGTTAGGGTGACCGCACCCGCGTAATCAATCGTGACTACGCGTTGACTGATCTTTTCCTTGAGGTAAATGCCAAGAAACATGATGGACAGCAGGCACAGCGGAAGGTTTGACCAGAACACCCAGCGCCACGACACATATTGGGTCATCAATGCGCCGACCGAGGGCCCAATGAGACTGAAGAATCCCCACATGCTTGAGGTAACCGCTTGGACACGCACCCGGTCTTGGATCGAGTAGATATCTCCCATGACGGTTAGCGTCAGAGGCATGACCGCGCCGGCTCCTACTCCTTGGATCAGTCGCGCAATGACGAGCATGGGCATGTTCCACGAAAGCCCGCAGAGGAACGTCCCAAGCGTGAATATCGTCAGTCCGAGAAAGAAGAGCGGACGACGTCCGAATACATCGGACATCTTTCCGTAAAGCGGCGCTGTCGTCGTCGTCGTGAGCAAATACCCGGAAAAGACCCACGGGTACAGCGCGATTCCCTGGAGTTCTCCCGCGATTGATGGCAGGGCTGCGCCCACGACTGTCGTTTCGAAGGCGACGGTGCTCATTGCAATGAGGAGCGCACCGGTCAGGAGTTGCCGGGCGCGCCCCGCCTCCATGATCCCGTCACTTGCCAGCACCGGGTCAGTCGCACCCATGAATTGCTCTTTGTCCCTTTACCAAGTCACATTGCCAAGGCCAGGCAACGTCGTCCCATGGTACGTTGTCAGTCCGAGTTCCCCGACCTCGACTAGGCATAGGAGATCACCGATGCGCATCCTGATCACCGGCGTCACCGGACGCATTGGCGCCAACCTCGCTTCGTCACTCGTGCAACAAAGTCACGATGTTCGAGGCCTGGTCTGGGCACGTGATGCCCGCACTGAGAAACTCGCCGGGATCGGTCTGGAACTCGTCGAGGGCACGCTGACCGACCCGGACGCAATCGCGCGCGCATGTGCCGGCGTCCAAGCCATCTACCATCTGGGTGGTGCATTCCAGGGTGGAGGGCCATTCACGCCTGCGGAGTACTTCGATATCAATGTGCGTGGAACATTCAATGTGCTTGAAGCGGCAAAGTCGATCCCCGATCTTGTGACAGTCGCCATCGCCAGCACGGACGCCGTCTATGAGAAGTACCTCCCTGACGGCATGACGGCACCGGTCTCCGAGTCAATGCCTGCGAAGCCCGCTGGGTACTACGCAGTCACGAAGTCGCTCGCCGAAGACCTGGGACTTGGGTATGCCAGGAGTTTTGCCATGCCAGTTGTCGCCCTCCGGTTTGCCTTGGTCGTTGGCGCCGGCGAATTTGCCACCTTCCCCCAGTTCCACCTCAGCTCGATGAAGTCGCAGCGGAAAGGCCTGGAACTGACTGGGTCCGTGCCTGTTGCGGACGACGCCCTCGTGATCATGCGTGATCGAAACGGGCGCCCATGGCGAAAGCACGTTGCCGACGTCCGCGACATCGTAGGGGGATGCGTTGCTGCCCTTGATCACCCTGCCGCTCGAGGTCACGCAATCCAGTTGGGAGCGCCCGAGGCATTCGACTGGGACACCACCGTTCCTTACCTGGCGGCGAAACTCGGGCGACCCTATGTAGATGCCAAGGATACGGGCACACCTACGTACTACGAATTCGACCTCGCGCGTTGCCGTTCCCTTCTCGGATACCAACCGCAGTACGGCACGCACCGAATGATTGATGACGCCGTCGCATACCTGAATGGTTCAGACATCAACGTCGTACCGACCGGCTAAATGGGACCAACCCGAAACACTTGGGTAACTGGCACGGGAGAATGGGGGACGGACGCGCGAACCTGCGCGCCGTCTCCCGTTGGCCCGCCCGGATTTACGGACGCGCTTTGGTCAATGCGTCTATCGACGCCAACTCCTCGCCCGAGAACGACAAGTTATTGAGGGCCCCGACATTCTCGTCAATCTGTTCTGGACGAGAAGCGCCGATCAATGCACTTGTCACACCCGGCAACCTCAGGATCCACGCTAGTGCCATCTGAGCCAGCGACTGTCCCCGGGCCTCGGCAATCTCGCTGAGTGCCCGCACTGTACTCAGGTCACGCTCCGTCAGGCGCTGTGCAGTGGTCTCTTCGCCCCATCGAAGAGCCGCGCGCGAGTCCGCCGGTACCGAACCAC
>BJHB01000412.1:0-3144 GCA_014191415.1 Chloroflexota bacterium | reverse complement strand
CTGCCAACATGCCTTATACCCAGACCGAACAGAAAGCGTGCGAGTGACGTCTGCCGGCGCGTACGGTCAATGGCATCACACAACTTCCGTGCCAGGATCTCCCCCATTCCCTGCCCGTCAATCGCGAGCAAGTCCGGAAGCGTCAAGTGGTAAAGATCGGCCGCGCTCGTAATCAGACCGGATGCGATCAAACGGTCAATCCAGTTGCCACCAAGGCCCGCAATGTCCACCGCAGATCGTCCGGCAAAGTGCCGGACACGGGCAGAGCGCTGAGCCGGACACGAAGCATTCGCGCACCGCGCAACGGCCTCGTCACCATCCCGCGCGATCGGCCCGTCACACGCCGGACAGGCAGTAGGAAATGCCCATTCGGTTTCCTGCCCATCACGACGCGAACCATCAAGGTCAACACCAAGGATTGCCGGAATCACCCCACCGGCCCGTTGCACCCGCACCCAGTCCCCGATCCGAAGGTCAAGCGCGCGGACTTGGTCGTCATTGTGCAACGTCGCACTTGAAACGGTCACTCCTCCCAGCCTCACCGGTTCAAGGACAGCCAAGGGCGTGACCGCACCAGTCCTTCCAATCTGGACCGCAATGTCAAGAAGGCGCGTGACTACAACCTCGGAGACAGCTACCTTGTACGCGACCGCCCACCGTGGATCCTTCGCCACGCTGCCGAGCCGCTCCTGGGTGGCAAGGTCATTCACCTTGACGACAAGGCCATCGGTCTCCTCATCCCAAGTCGCACGAAGTTCCTGTAGTCCCGCGAGGACGGCAACGGTCTCTTCAAGGTCGACACACTGGCGGTTGTGGGGGTTGGTGCGAAACCCCCATTCACGCATTGCCAGCAACGCTTCCCAGTGGGTTGCAAACGGGCCAGCGGCGACGCCGAGTGGGCGCAGCCGGTCGAAGACACGTGTCACCGCGTCCTGGTCAATCGGGTCCGACGCCACAAGTTCGGCAACATCCGCTTCGAACGCGAGCTGATCAAGCGGAAGTGCGCCCCCGCCCTCGTCAAGTGTCAACACTGTCGCGGTATACGCGGTAAATCTGAGCGCTCGACTCGCGGTGATCCGGGGGTCAAGCTGTCGCACACTTCCGGCCGCGGCATTGCGCGGGTTCTGATAGTTGGCCTCTCCAGCAGCGTCACGCGCTTCATTGAGCCGCGCGAACGCTTCGAGAGGAAGCGTGACCTCTCCCCGGATCATCAGGAAACGGGGAACGCCCTGCCCGCCATTCACGCCCGTGGACAGGGCGAGCGGGATTGTCCGAATTGTGGTTGCCTGGGCCGTAACCTCTTCGCCGATCTCCCCATCACCCCTCGTAGCCGCTCGCACCAACCGTCCGTCTGCGTAGAGGAGTGCGAGGGTCAGGCCATCAAGTTTCGGCTCGACCGTATAGCGTGGGATGTCTGGACCTGGGCCTGCCACGCCAATACGGCGATCAAATGCCACGAGGCCATCGCTGTCAAATACGTTCGCCAAACTGAGCAGCGGCGCCGGGTGCCGTGCTTTCCGGAAGCCCGCTAATGGGGGGCCACCAACCCGCCGGGTTGGACTGTCGGGTACAACCCATGCCGGGTTTCGAGCCTCGACGGCTTCAACCATTCGGTAAAGACGGTCGTAGGCGTCGTCGGTAACAAGCGGCGCGTCGAACACGTAGTAGGCATGCGCGAACTTCGCGAGGCGCGCAACAAGTTCGCGGTACTCGGCGAGCGTAACGGTGGGGCCACTTCCGTCATCTCCGTGCAAGACTTGCCGATCATGCGTTTCATTCATGGTGATTCTTCAACGAACCCGCCGGGCCGGTGTTGCCGTGAACTGCGTCGTCGGGGGCGCGCAGTCAAGGCACAGTACCCAAGGGACCAAGGTCTGCACGTACACGAGCGAGTTCAAAAGGCGTCCTGTCAAACAACGGAGATCATGGAACGTGAAATATTTCACGTCTCCGGAGGGCAAGGTTTGCTACATTCCGAGGGTAGTCAGGCAGTAGGAAACGGTGCGGTCGCCAGTCGACACCCAAGGCAAAACCACCGCCGGTGCTGCGTCAGTGACCATCGGATTGGCAGTAAAACTGATCCGTGAACGGCTCAAAGGTCGAGCTGTTCAGGTCGCACTCAGCGCGACGATTGCCGTGGCGTGCCTGTCGATGACCCCCTTTGCCTCGACGCGCGCTCTCTTCGTGGCATTGATCACGAACCCCGGAAATAGTTTCGGGGTCCCTTCAGTGCTTGTGCCCCAGGCAGCCGTGACGACGCCAGGAGCGGGAGGAGTAATCCGCCTCGCTTGGACAGAGCCACGATCAATCGGAACCGTCACCCCGGCCGCCACATCTTGGGCCGGGTGGTACCTCATCTATCGAAGCGACTCTCCGGCAACTCCTGGGCCGAACGCGACCCCCTATGCCACAGTCGTGAGCAATGCCTCTGGGATCGGATCATTCGTGGACGGCCCAGCCGTTCCAACGGTGACGCCGTGCCCAGCAACGGGCCCTTGCACCCGGGACAACGTACGGTACTTCTATTGGGTGCGAGCCGTCAGTCGCCAGACGGGGTTCGCTTCCCCCCTGATATCCGTCGGCACGAATGCCGCCGCGGACGCCACCGGGCCCGAGGTGGTTTCGTACAGCCCTTCTTCCAACGCGATTGCGCCTCCGACCACCAAAGTCACCGTTGCCTTCAACGAACCTATTGACTTCGTTTCGGCCGCTGCATCATTCTGCCTCGCTCCATCTGTCACCCCGACACAATGCGTCGCCGTGACCCCCAACCAATCCCGATGGGAACAAAGCGCCGGGGTCCTGTTTGAAGTCAAACCCAATAGCCGTCTCGCCTCTTCGACGTACACGGTGACACTGAAGAATGGCGCGAACGCCGTCACCGACCTTGCGGGCAATCGCATGGCGCCTTCGACGTTCACGGCGCAAGGGTCTTGGTCGTTTAGCACGGAAGTCCCAGAGAACATCGTGCCAATCCGCTGGCAGACCCCGGCCCTCGACGGTCAGGAATACATGCCCGCGGAGGGACCTGTGGTTGGGATCGCGTTTGCGGAACCAATGGACAAGCCGACCGTCGAAGCGGCATTTTCGGTGACCTCAGGCCCTGAGTGTGGATCAAGCAGCGTCCCCTTCACTGCTAAGTGG
>BJHB01000411.1:0-3144 GCA_014191415.1 Chloroflexota bacterium | reverse complement strand
GGTTCCCGAGCACGTGGCGGGAATCGGACATGGAACCGGTCTGGAGTGACGTGCTCGGCGGGGCTGCCCGCGGACCAGACTCCGGGCGGCGCTTGACAGTCGCAACGGTGCCAACGTAAAGTCGGCGTGAGATGATGGTGACTTTGCCACGGTTTGCACCCTTGGAGGCAAGTTCCTCGGGCAGTGCTTTGCCTGGCGGGGTTTCCTTCTATTTTTTTAGTACCCCGGTGTGAGTTCACGGCCACGATCAGGCCGGACGCGCACCGGGAAAGGCAGGGGAAAAATCCTCTGCCTTTTTTGTTGCCCGCCGGTATTCCTGAACTGGCCGGTCGAATTCGAGTGGTGATGGGGTGACAGCGAAGCGCATGCAAATCAAGGGCGATGGCGGGGTTGTGTAGGCCATCGCAACGATCACCAAAAGGAGACTGGAACCGAAATGATCATCAAGATGAAGCGTGGCGCGACCGATGCACAGGTTGAGGAAGTCGAAAGGCGGATCATCGCTGAGGGGTATACGCCGAGCACGATTCGTGGCGTCGAGATGGCGGTGATCGCAGTGATCGGGAAGCGTCCCGAATGGATGATTGACACGGTGGAGTCGATGGCAGGCGTGGAGCAGGCTATTCCGATCGAGAAGCCATACAAGCTCGCCGCCCGGGACTTCCAGGCCGCGACCACGGAGATCCGTCTCGGTGAGGCGACGCTCGGCAGCAATGACGTGGTCATCATGGCCGGACCTTGCACGGTTGAGACGCGTGACCAGTTGCTTGCCACCGCGCGTGGGGTCAAGGAACACGGCGGGCATGTCCTGCGCGGTGGTGCGTACAAGCCTCGTTCATCGCCATACAGTTTCCAGGGCTTGGGCGAGGATGGCTTGAAGCTGCTTCAGGAGGCGCGTGGGCTCTCAGGTCTGCCCATCATCACCGAGGTGATGGAACCTGGCACGCTTGACACGGTTGTGCGGTACGCCGACGTCCTGCAGATCGGCGCACGGAACTGCCAGAACTATCCCCTCTTGCGCGAGGTAGGACGCACCCGGACGCCGGTCATGCTGAAGCGAGGCCCGAGTGTGACGGTGGAAGAGTGGATCATGGCTGCCGAGTACATCCTCCACGGCGGCAACATGCAGGTGATGATGTGCGAGCGTGGGATCAAGACGTTCGAGAACTACACCCGGAACACGCTTGACATTTCCGCGATCCCGGTCATCAAGCGCCTCACCCATCTCCCAGTGATCGTTGACCCGAGCCACGGAACTGGCAAGTGGCACTTGGTCAAGTCGATGTGCCTGGCATCGGTGGCGGCAGGTGCAGACGGGGTTCTGATAGAAGTGCATCCAACCCCGGATACCGCGTTGTGTGATGGCGCCCAGTCTCTGACAATCGAGAACTTTGCCGATGCCGCAAAGGCAATCGCCCTAGTCGCTGCGGCGGTTGGACGTTCTGTCCCCGGCTTCGAAGCTGATGGGAGCCGTACCGGAGCAGCAGTTGCGAGGGTTGCCGTGGCATGAGTGTTGAACATGGCACCCAGCACCCCGTAACTATTGAACCGGCGTCCGTTCGCAATTCAGGTGGTACGGGCTTGCACGGTGGTATCCGGGTCGTGCACGCCGTCCGGCATTTGTCGGGGGCCCTGACCGTTCCCGGTGACAAGAGCATCACGCACCGTGCGGTGATGCTCAATGCAATCGCAACTGGCACAGCTACCGTCACTGGGGCCGGGCTCGGTGGTGATTGCCTGTCGACGGCTGGCGCGATGCGAATGCTGGGTGCGCGGGTGCGTCGTCGTTGGTCGTCGGGTGAACTGACTGACGACCTCCGGCGCGACCCCGTGACGGGTGTAGACACCCGGGATGACGCGGTGCTGCTTGTGGAAGGCGCGGGTCTGGATGGCTTGCTGGAACCCGCGGACGTGATCGATGCCGGGAACTCGGGAACCACCGCCAGGCTGCTGACCGGCATTCTGGCGGGACAGCCATTCTTTAGCGTGCTTACGGGCGACGGTTCGCTTCGGGGACGACCGATGGGCCGGGTGATCGCCCCGCTTGGCGTCATGGGTGCCCAGGTTCGCGGACGCGCCGGGTCAACGCTGTTGCCACTCTCCATATCACCTGCGCCGTTGTCGGGTGTGACCATCAGCATCCCGGTGGCAAGTGCGCAACTGAAGTCTGCGCTGATCCTTGCAGGCTTGTATGCGTCAGGCGAGACCGTGATCATTTCTCCCGAGGAGAGTCGTGATCACACCGAACGGATGCTCGCCGCCCAAGGCGCGGACGTGCGGACCGAAGGTCTGGCGGTGCGGGTGCGCCGACCGTCTGGTCTTCGGGCACTCGATGTTGACGTGCCGGGTGACATCTCCAGTGCGGCGTTCTGGCTTGTGGCGGCGTGCATTCATCCGGATGCGACCGTGACGGTGCGGAATGTCGGGGTGAACCCGACGAGGACGGGCATCATTGATGCGTTGACGTTGATGGGCGCCACTATCACGGTGACGAACGAGAGGTCGGTCGGTGGAGAACCGGTCGCCGACCTGACGGCATCGTCGTGCCAGTTGCGCGGTGTTGACATCGGAGGCGCGATCATCCCGCGCCTGATCGACGAGGTTCCAATCCTGGCAGTGGCGGCGTCAGTTGCCACCGGGACCACAACGATCCGGGACGCGGCCGAATTGCGGGTGAAGGAGAGTGACCGGTTACAGGCTGTTGCGACTCACCTCGCAACCTTGGGTGTCGCGGTTGTGGAACATCCGGATGGGCTAACCATCACTGGTGGGCGCATCGCCGGTGGCGATGTTGCAAGCGAAGGCGATCACCGAATTGCAATGGCGCTTGCCGTAGGTGCGCTTGTCGCCACCGGGCCGGTGCACATCAGCGGAGCGGCGGCGGTTGACATTTCCTATCCAGCATTCTGGCCGACACTTTCAAGGATCGCTCCAGGTTGTCTTGGCGATGAGGTTGCGGACCGGAGTG
The DNA here is from genome assembly GCA_014191415.1 of Chloroflexota bacterium. Lineage (GTDB taxonomy): Bacteria > Chloroflexota > UBA11872 > UBA12225 > UBA12225 > UBA12225. The sequence goes on along the minus strand of BJHB01000411.1, from coordinate 176 downwards.
ATCGTGGCTCGAAAGGCGGGTCTGGGAAATGATCATGGGTGCTCGTTCCAGGAGCCCAGAGAGACGCGCGGGGGTGATCGGTTGGCCGCTTGGGCATTCCATCAGCCCGGCATTCCAGCAGCCGGCCTTCGACGCGTGCGGACTTGCTGTTTCATACCAGGCGATTCCCGTCTCGC
>BJHB01000410.1:0-3145 GCA_014191415.1 Chloroflexota bacterium | reverse complement strand
ACCAACTAACCGCCAAAAGTCCGAGGGGGCGCGCCGACCCGTATCCGCGGTCGGGCAAAGAAGGAAAGAGCGACCAAACCAGCGGAGCGACCATCAATCCCAGGACGGAAAGCGTCAGGTACCAGACAACTGGTGCAAACAGCCCATACCGATCATCCAGCGAAAAACTGTCACTCCATGTCCCGCCCTTCGTCACCATCTCTCGAGACGCCGCATTCAACTGAAGGTTTGGGCGCCCAGCCATGATTGGCGGAATGTTCTGGACGTTGTCCAAGGACACAGAAGTCAAGATTTGCCTGACCCGAGCAGCCGAAAAATCCGGATCCTTTCGGAAGATAAGAACCTTTGGGTGATCGTAAACGGTAAACGCTTCCTCAGCCGCGTCGTCGTTGATCACCCACGGCCCAATTGACGGATAACTCGGGATCGTTGCGACGAGAGAGAAACCCAGATCACCAGCGAACAGCCGGCGGTAGTACTCGCTGGTCATCGGATACCTCTCGGGCATCCTGGGAATCGAACCGTACAGGCGATTGCTGGTGATGTTCATATAAGAAGATTGGGACAGCATCTGCAGGATTGTGTCAATCTTCTTCGGCTCATCCGGGTCATAAAGCGGTAACTGCGGACCCGCGTACTTTCCGTGATCGAACCCCGGGATCGGAAGCGGCAAGGGGTCGTCCCAGTGTTCATTCGCCATAACCGCGGGCGGGGGTACGTTCCGGTAGATCCACATCGACGCCTGACCACGACTGACCGGGCGCGCGTAGATGCGAGTGAACGCGAATGCCCAGCCAGATGAGTAGACAAGTACGGCAAGAATGGCAAGTGAACCGACGAGTGGGGCTAGCGGCGAGATTGACGTCAAGTTGAGCGCGGTAAGCCTGGATCTCAAAGCACCAGGAACGTCATTCGACAAAAATGACGCCCCGTTTCTGACCCGCTCCCTACCGTTCTTCATCGCGTCGAAAGCAGCCACAAGGCCCCAAGATCCGAGGATTACGAAGAAGGGGTACGAGGGGAGCAGGTAGCGCATCGTCTTGTTCAGGACGGAAGAGAAGTAAAGGAAACAGAGGCCAGCCCAGAAGGCGACAAGCGCGTGCTGCCATCGCTGCTTCGCCATCGCAAGCCAGCACGCGCCGAAGAAACTTACCCAGACAGCTACTCCCAAGGGCAATCCGAGACCCCAATTCACCATGTGTCGTAGCGGAAAGAAGACCTTCGAAGTCTCGGCCCACTGGATGCTGGGAGGCAGATCGACTGAGCCGTCCTGCGACTTAGCCTGATAGTCAATGTTGTCCAGCCACTTCGGGTTCAATCGAAGGTCAAAGGGGCTTGGACCTGTGAACGCATACGGTTGGGCAATCCGAAAAACGAGAACCGCAACAAGTGCCGTGAGAATCCCACCAGCGATAACTGAGGTGAGGGATCCATCATTCCACCATTCTTCAAGCACCGTTGCGATCGTGGGCGAGGGACGATCACTGTCACCGTCGTCAATGACAGGGTGATGCTTAGCCCGGTGGGTCTGCCACAAGTGAATGAGGCCCGCAAGGGCAATCACCGGCATGAACACCACCATGGAAAGCTTGGTAGCAAGCGTCAGGCCGAGGAGAAGGCCGGTAACTGCAAAATCGCGCCAGCGGGCGAACGCAACAATATCGAGGCACGACCAAAAGCACGCCAAGACGAGAGTGACAAGAAAACTGTCGAAAACAAAGAAGTGTGCCTGTTGGATATGAAGAACACAGACCGCGAGTAGCGCAGCCGCGAGAAGCCCGACCCGGCTTCCAAACAGGCGGCGAGCGATGATTGCCACAAGAGCAACCGATCCGGTGTCTGACAGGGCAGAAAGCGACCGTCCAATCAGATGAACGCGGTCAAATCCGCTTGATTGAAACAGGGTCAATATCCATTTTGTCGCAAATAGCGGAAACGTTCCGTAGACAAAAAAGCCATAACCAACGTTGTGTGGGTTTAGTCCCGACCGGGCCGAGTCAAAGTAGTATTCCCAGATTGGTGCAGACCGAGTCTGCACCGTGGATCCGTTCGCTCCGGTTGCGACAAATCCCGACCGAAGCGCGCCTTCAACCATGAAAAGGAACCGCTCGTCCGGATGAAGCTGACTTCCGTTGTCCCAATTCACCCCAGTGAAGCGAAGGACGGCGGCCAAAGCGATTATGAGCCCGAAGACCCAGTTCTCCAGACGACGGGAACGTTGACGGTTGATGGTTGATCGTGTTGCGACAGAAACGTCACCCATTTGATCGGTAGCCCCGAACGAACCAGCCATCTGTCCGTAATCGCCCGTTGATGAAGGCGCCTCGCCGATGGCGATTTGGTCTTTGGGATCAGTGGGCCCAACCGAACCGGGCTCCTCATTCGGTGCCGTGGTCACGTTACGCTTTCCTCGCTACAAAGAAAAAATATGAGCCGTCCGGAACCGATATTTGACGTGCCCATGACGCCAGCGCGTTCTCCAGCGCACGCTCCCAAGGAAGGTAACGCCACTTGCCGGGCCACAGGATCCATCTCCCAGTAAGCCTCTTCGAAAGAAGTGTCGGCACCCCGTAATAGTGACTCAAGTCAAACAGGGCCATCACATCCGGGAGCAGATAGGACGCCCACTTCTCCACCTTGAATCCAGCAGCATGAAGGCGTCCTTGCCAACCGTCACGATTGTACGTGTGGAAATGAAGCGAGATGCGGTTGAACCACCGACCATAAGCTTCACCGGCAGATGGGAAGCCCAGAGTAGACAAGCTTCGAGACCAGAACAGTGATCCGGCAAACTTGTCACTCGGGACAGTGATGATCAATTTGCCACCCGGTGCGAGAACACGATGAATTTCTCGCAAGGTCTCGTCAAGTGGCGGAATGTGCTCGAGGACGCAATTGCTGACAACAGTCGGAAAGGAAGCATCTGCAAAAGGCAACGCCTGGCCGCCACACGCAAGTGCCATGCGATAGACGCCGGCGTCATGTGCTTCGCGAACTGACGCGAAAGCCGGGTCAATTCCCACATCGATTCTCGCCCCATATGAAGGAACCAGACAAGCACCGGCGAAGTGGCCGTCACCGCACCCGACATCCAGCACAGGGCCCATGAGAGGCTCAGCCCCGACCATGAGGCACTCAACCACAC
>BJHB01000409.1:0-3150 GCA_014191415.1 Chloroflexota bacterium | reverse complement strand
GAAAACAAGGTCGTTGACGCCGCAATAGCTGGCGCAACTTTCGAAATCCCAGCACGCCTTGTCGAGCTCGAGGCGCACTACCTTGAGGACGAAGAACGTGAGTCGTTTGCCAGACGGCGCATGACCATCGAACGGTATCTGCAGTTGACTGGACAGACCCAGGAAAGCTGGCATGCCCAACTTCACGAGGCAGCCGAACGGCAGATCAAGGCACGCACGTTGCTTGATGCAATCGTCGAACGTGAAGGCCTAGTGGTCGACACGAGCGAAGTGGACCGGGAAGTGGCTGAAACCGCCGCGAGCTACCCGACTGACGCCGCGCGTGTCCGCAAGGAGCTGAACAGTGCTGATTCGCGGCGACGGATCAGCACGAGCATCCTGCGACACAAGGCGATAGAGAAACTGGTAGGTTATGTAGGTGGGTATCCCGAACCGACGACGATGACCAGTTCCGAGTTGTCGGACGGTCAAAGCCATACGGAAGCTGAAGAGACACCCTCGGAATAGATCACCGGTTTCCACGTGTCATTCAACACTGCGTCTTGAACGTGGCGTTAGGCATGCGAGCAACGGGTGAGTAGGAGACAAGCGTTCATGGCCATCATTCCTTACGTGATCGAGACCACACCGCGCGGGGAGCGCGGAATGGACATCTACTCACGGTTGCTCCGGGATCGCATCATCTTCGTCGGATCGGCAATCGATGAGCAGATTGCCAACCTCCTGGTCGCTCAGCTGCTCCTTCTGAAGTCTGAAGATGCTGACAAGGACATCCAGATTTACGTCAATTCCCCCGGAGGCAGCATCTACGCTGGCATGGCGATTTACGACACCATGCAGTACATCACGAGTTCCGGGAAGTGCAAGATCTCAACGATCTGCTACGGGATGGCGATGAGCTTTGGCACTGTCCTCTTGGCCGGTGGGACGAAGGGGATGCGTTATGCGCTTCCCAACTCCACCATTCACATGCATCAGCCTTGGGCCCAGGGCAGCCGTGGCGGTCAGGCCAGTGACATCGAGATTGAGGCACGGGAAATCTTGCGCCTTCGAAGCCGTCTCAATGACATCCTGTCTGGTCATACGAGCCAGCCCCTCGAGCGGATTCAGCGTGACACCGACCGTGACTACTTCATGACTGCAGATCAGGCTGTGCAGTACGGGATCATCGATGGCGTGATTGCCAGCAATGTAGTCGAACTTCCAAAGGCGACTGACGAAACTTCGGCCGCCTGACGGACGGGTCGGCAACAGGCACGTGACCCCCGGAGTTTTCTGGGGGTCATTTATTCTTCAGCCGAACCTCATCTTCAGACTTCATATCAGACACGCAATCCATGCTGGTTGTACTGCAAAATCGACCGTAAGACTTCTTGTCGGGTTCGGCAATAAACAGGAACGTAAGGATCGGGAATGGCGAGCCAACGGAACGGTCGACTGCAATACCGTTGCTCATTTTGCGGCAAGACCCAGGAGCAGGTTCGCCGCCTCATTGCCGGCCCCGGTGGTGTCTATATTTGCGATGAGTGTATTGAACTCTGTCGCGAAATCATCGAGGAAGAATCAGCCCATCCGGAGGCAAAGGCGGGACTTCCGGCGTCAAGGGTTCCCACTCCCAAGCGGATATATGAGCTCCTCAACCAATATGTGATCGGGCAGGACCGGGCAAAGAAGGTCCTCTCGGTGGCCGTCTACAACCACTACAAGCGTATTGGCGCGAACGTGCAGCTTGACGATGTTGAGTTGCAGAAGAGCAACATCCTGCTTGTTGGACCCACTGGGTCTGGCAAGACTTTGATGGCCCAGACACTTGCGCGCATCCTTGACGTTCCGTTTTGCATTGCCGACGCGACCGCGCTAACGGAAGCCGGATACGTCGGCGAAGACGTTGAAAACATCCTGCTCAGGCTTATCCAGGCGGCCGACTTCGATGTCGCGCGTGCCGAGCGCGGGATTGTCTACATCGACGAAATCGATAAGATTGCCCGCAAGTCAGACAATCCCTCGATCACCCGGGATGTATCAGGCGAAGGTGTCCAACAGGCGCTTCTGAAGATCATCGAGGGAACGGTGGCGAATGTTCCTCCCCAAGGTGGACGCAAGCACCCTCATCAGGACTTCATCCAGATAAACACCCAGAATATCCTGTTCATCTGCGGTGGAGCATTTGAAGGCTTGGAACGGATAATCGGGTCACGGGTCGGCTCGTCGCGAGCGATTGGCTTCAGGTCCTCCCGAGCCGAAAATGCTGACACCGGCGACGGATCACTGTTCCGTCACATCATGACTGATGACCTCCTGAAGTTCGGGTTAATCCCTGAATTCGTCGGTCGGCTGCCCGTGTCCGTCTCGCTCAAGTCACTCGAACATGCTGACTTGATTCGCATTCTGACGGAACCAAAGAACGCCATTATCAAGCAGTATCAGAAGTTCTTCTCAATCGACAAGGTAGACCTCATCTTCACTCCTGAAGCACTTGAAGGTGCCGCCGATCTGGCACTCAAGCAGCGGACCGGGGCCCGGGGCCTTCGCACCATCATCGAGGAAGTGCTACTTGACGTGATGTACGAGGTGCCCTCACGGGGAGACATCAAGCGCATTACCGTCACCGCAGACACAATTGCTGGAACTCAGGAGCCTGAGTTGGAGTTCCGTGCGGAAGTCCCCCCGGTGTTTACCGAAAAGTCAGCTTGACATCTTTGACGACCACAGGCCCCCGTTCCTGACGGTTGCCTGTGTGCGTTCAAGTACGAGTCAAATTGAACCGGCACCTTCAGGGCACAGCGAGCATTCGGTCTAGTGCGATCCTTGCCCATTGGGCAACCGTCTCATCGACTTGAACTCGATTCACCACAGTGCCATCGACAAGGTTGTCGAGCGCCCAAGCGAGATAGGCGGGGTGGACGCGGTACATGGTGCTGCACGGGCACACCACTGGATCAAGACAGACAACCCGCTTGCCCGGCAGTTCGGTCTGTAGCCGGTTCACAAGGTGAATTTCGGTGCCGACAGCCCAGGATGTCCCATCCGGCGCCTCAGTAACCACCTTGATGATGTATTCCGTCGATCCAACGTAATCGGCGAGATCTACGACCTCCCGAGGACATTCGGGATGAACAATGATCTTGACGTCAGGGTCTGATGCCCTAG
>BJHB01000408.1:0-3155 GCA_014191415.1 Chloroflexota bacterium | reverse complement strand
CAATGACATCATCGCCCCCACAATCCTCAAGTTCGACTTCACTGCCGCACCCATCATCACCCTCGGTCTGACGGGCGCCAACGTCACCCCAGCGCAGGCTTTCCGGATTGCAGATGAATTGGTGCGCCCGAAGCTGGAGACCACAAACGGGGTCGGTCAGGTCTCTATCTTCGGAGGCCAGCAGCGGGAAATTCAGGTCAAGGTAGACCCGAACCGCCTTCGTGCATACAACCTCACGTTGGCGCAGGTATCCCAGGCACTGGGATCAGAAAACATCGACGCACCCGGTGGTCGCGTCGACGACGGCTCCCGGAACCTCAACATCCGTCTCGATGCAAGGTTGCGCTCGGTCGATCAGATCCGGGACACGGTCGTACAGGCTTTGCCTACTGGCGGCACCATTCGGGTGCGTGACCTTGCTGAGGTGATTGACGGATACAAGGAACAGACTTTCCTCGCGAGAGTGAACGGCGGTCCCGGTGTCGGGATCTCCGTGTCCAAGCAGTCGTCTTCTAACGTGACCCAGACTGCGGCGAATGTGCGCGCAACCCTTGCGAAAATCCGGACGACCCTGCCTGAGGGCGTTGAGCTCGTTGGCATTCAGGATTCTTCGGAGTTCATCACCAGTTCTCTGAATGGGGTTCAGCGGACCCTCCTAGAGGCGAACATCCTTACAGGCATCGTCCTGCTCGCCTTCCTTCATTCATGGAGGAGCACGCTGATCGTCCTTTTGGCGATCCCAACTTCGCTCATCGCCACCTTTGCGTTCATGTACTTGCAGGGATTCACGTTCAACTTCCTGACCACCCTTGCGCTTACGCTCACCGTCGGCATCCTCGTCGACGACAGCATCGTCGTGCTGGAGAATATTTTCCAGTTCCTCAAGCGAGGTGACTCCCCCCGGGTTGCCGCCGTACGGGGTCGCGCGGAAATTGGTCTCGCGGCCCTCGCGATCACGTTGGTAGACGTCGTCGTCTTCGCGCCGGTAGGCCTGCTTTCCGGCCAGATCGGTCAGTTCTTCCGACAATTCGGGTTCACCGTGGTCGCCGCGACCCTCGCATCGCTCGCAGTCAGTTTCACCCTCACTCCGTTGCTCGCGTCCCGTTGGCTTTCATCGGAAGACGAACACGGAACCGGACCGCTCGCAATTTTCGGTCGCTGGTGGGACCGAGGCTTCGATCGCCTCGAAGACCGGTACCGCGGGATCCTTCGTTGGTCGCTAAGTCATCGTTGGGTCATCATGTTGGTGGCAGTCCTGTCATTTGTCGGGGCCATCGGCCTGCCGGTCGCAGGTCTGGTGAAGACCAGCTTCTTCCCCAACCAGGATCAAGGGACGTTTAACATCCTCCTGGAACTTCCCCCGGGATCTACCCTCGACGCTACCGCGTCTGCGGTTGCTCAGATGGAAGCAGGTATCACCAAACTTCCCGAGTTCAAGGCCATCTATTCGGTCATCGGCCAAGGGGAAGGGGGAACGTCCCGCCAGTCTCGATTTGCAAATCTCCAAGTCATCCTCGTCGGGAAGCGCGAACGCACCAAGTCAGTCGAACAGATCGCCCGGGAAGTCAAGGCTTTCGGTGAAGGTTTTCCCGGCTTAAAGGTTCGTGCCGGCGTGCCAGGCCCGGGAGGCGGAGCCTCGCAGCCCGTCAGCCTCCGTGTGTATGGCGACGACCTCAAAGTTCTCAACGATCTGGCCGATAAGATCATCGGCAAGTTCCGCGAGACTGGTGGCCTGGTCGACATCACGAACAGTGGTCAAGCGGGCGCACCGGAATACGTGGTCACGCTTGACCGGGCAAAGGCCGCAGACCTCGGCCTGTCCGCCGGACAAGTCGCCCAGACCCTGAGGACTGCGTACGCGGGTTCTGTCGCCACCACCCTCCGTCGCGACCAAACTTCCGGAACCGCGAGTGGTATCGATGTCCGCGTTCAGCTGACAGATGACACCCGCAAGGACATCACACTCCTGCAGCAGGTTCCTCTTATCAGCCCTGCAAAGGGTGGGCAGGTCTACCTCGGGCAGATCGCAACAGTCGCGCCCGCTGCCGGGCCTTCCCAGATCCAGCGCACCGATCGGCAGCGCGCTCTCACTGTTGGTGCCAACATCGGTGAAGGCCTGATCCTGAGTGATGTGACGAAAAGGGTCAACGCTGCAATCGCTTCTGTGGAAGTTCCAGCGGGCTACCGGATCAAGATCGGAGGCCAGGCCGACCAGCAGAGCAGCACGTTTACCGAGTTCGGTAACGCCCTTCTCCTGTCGATAGCCCTCGTCTACATCCTACTTGTCGCCCTCTACGAGTCTCTCCTCTATCCACTGATTGTCATCGCGGCCCTGCCACTTGCCCTTGTCGGCGCAATGGGAGGGCTGGCCCTCGGACAAGAGACCCTGAATACCTTTTCGCTTATCGGGATCATCGCCCTCGTCGGCCTCGTTGGGAAGAACTCGATCCTTGTGATCGACTACGCCAACACTCTCCGGCGGGAGCAAGGCATGGGTAGATTTGACGCCCTGATGGAAGCGGGGCCACGGCGGCTCCGCCCCATCCTCATGACGTCGTCAGCTCTGATCTTCGCGCAGATCCCGGTCATGCTAAAGATCGAAGACGGCGCGGAAGTCCAGTCACCAATTGGCTGGGTCATTTTCGGCGGGATGATCAGCTCCACCATCCTCGCCCTCGTCTTCGTTCCCACGCTGTACACACTCGTCGACGACTTCCAGAACTGGATCTTGCGGGGGTTCAAGCGCGACCGGTCGCGTGGACCTAAGGAGAAGGATATGAATGGATCGGGTTCCTCCACAGCGGGCACCAACGAGGAGATCGTTGCGCGTCCAGCCACGGAGAAGGTTGGCATCGGGGCCACCGTCTCGCGCATCGCCACGACTGGCACCAACCTCGCAGTTGCAATCGTTGCCGTCGGAGGACTGTTCCTGAGTGCTTGCGGTGCCCAGCCAGACACCGCTAAGGCTGCTCCGGTTGCGCCGCCACTCAATGTGGCAGTCGTCGACGCTCGCAAGGAAACGGTTCGTGCGTCCGTGACCAGCAGTGGCGCGGTTGAGGCTACGGATCAGGTTTCAGTCAGTGCAAAGGTTTCGGGACGGGTCACCCGCCTCGACGCCGAAGTCGGCCAAACCGTGAAGGCCGGGCAACTGATCG
>BJHB01000407.1:0-3157 GCA_014191415.1 Chloroflexota bacterium | reverse complement strand
GCGCCCTTGATTCGAAGATTGCCCAGCTTCGTCAATCGGGCGGCGAAATCTCAGCTGAACAGATCCGCGCGCTTGAGGACCGGTACGGCCTCAACGACCCGATCCACGTGAAATACACAAAATGGATCTCCCGCGCAGTCACAGGCGACTTTGGCCAGTCGTTCACGATGGACCAGCCCGTCTCCACACTGATCTGGACGCGACTTGGGTTTTCCATCGGACTCTCGCTCTTCGCCCTCATTTTTAGCTGGGGTATATCCATCCCGGTGGGCGTTTACTCAGCAACACACCGGTACACGCTTCCTGACTATGTCATTCAGGTCTTGCAGTTCCTCGGCGTCGCAATTCCGCAGTTCCTGTTTGCGTTGGTGCTGCTGATCTTCTCGGCGACGGTTCTAGGTCAGGAAGTCGGCACCCTTTTTTCACGGGAATACCAGAACCAACCGATGAGCCTCGCGAAAATGGTTGATTTTGCGAAGCACATCTGGATCCCAATTGTCGTCCTGATCGCCGGAGGGACCGCTAGCCTCACACGCATCATGCGCGCCAATCTCCTGGACGTTCTGGGCCAGCAGTATGTTCAGACTGCGCGCGCCAAAGGCCTCCACGAGCGCCGGGTAATCTGGCGCCACGCTGTCCGAAATGCACTCCATCCGCTTGTCATGGCGCTTGGAACAACCCTTCCGACATTGATATCGGGAGAGGTGGTGATCTCGATTGTCCTCAACCTTCCCACCACAGGACCGCTCTACATCAGAGCACTGATCCAGAAGGACATGTACCTCGGTGTGACATTCCTCCTCATGCTTTCGATCCTGCTTATCGTCGGAAACCTTCTCGCGGACCTGCTGCTCGCCTGGGTCGATCCACGGGTGCGCCTCGACGAAAGTTGATGCGAAGTGAGATTTGATCAGATCACACGAGAGACGGCTCGGATGCGTAACGAGGTGAGTTCGTGACTTCAACGGTGCATGCGCCTACACCAGGCCCACCTTCGGGCCAGGTCAACCCGGACGCTCATAGTGCCGCAAACGAAGAGGCACGCAGCGCAGAAATATCCCAGTGGGGGCTAATTTGGCGTCGCTTCTCGCGAAATCGTTTGTCCGTCTGGGCTCTCCGGACACTTGTGCTCATGTACGGCTTGGCTGTATTTGCACCGTTCCTCGCGCCCTACGGTGCGGATCGGATCGATACGAACCATAGTTATGCGGAACCAACCCGAATTGTTTTCTTAGATGGCGAACTTGCGGTATGTGCTCTCGAGCAATCGCTTGATCCATTCCTCCTAAAGTATCGGTACGTCGATGACTGTTCCCGCGCCCGTCCGATAGAGTTCCTGCCGAAGGGTGACCCATACTGGCTTTTCGGGGTCTTCAAACTTGAAGTCCACCTGTTCGGCATCACTCCGGGCGAGGCACTGAAAGGTGGAGCGGTCCCCGTCACGCTTGTTGCCACCCCCACCGCCGCACCCGCGGACCCACTGGCGTCATTCCGGGTGCAGCAGCCAGATTCTCTCGCTCCGAAACTGGACACCATCAAGAACCCGCCAAAGATCTATCTGCTCGGGGCAGATCAGCAGGGTCGGGATGTGCTGTCGCGCATGCTGGTCGGATCGCAGGTATCCCTCACCGTCGGACTGGTTGGTGTGTTCCTGTCGCTAACAATTGGTTCGGTGATGGGCGCGACCTCCGGATACGTGGGAGGCACCTGGGACAACGTCATACAGCGCACCATCGAGATCATCCGCTCGGTACCCACTCTGCCGCTCTGGGCCGCGATTGCGGCGGCGCTTCCGCGAACCACAACCATCGTGCAACGCTATTTCCTGATCACGTTAGTTCTTTCACTGGTCGGCTGGACAGGTCTTGCCCGGGAGCTGCGTGGCAAAGTCATGGCCTACCGCTCACTTGACTACATTGCAGCTGCACGACTTGCCGGCAGTTCTGATTTGAGGATCATTCTTGCCCACATGCTCCCGAATGCAGCAAGTCACATCATTGTCGTCGCGACCCTCGCCGTACCATATTCAATCCTGGGGGAAACAACCCTGAGTTTCCTTGGACTGGGCATGCTGCCACCGGCAGTCAGTTGGGGGGTACTCCTCAAGGATGCCCAGCAATTGGACAGCGTCCTCATACACCCTTGGATGCTCATTCCTGCCTTGCCGGTTGTCTTGACCGTCGCGTGCTACTTCTTGCTTGGCGACGGTCTTCGGGATGCGGTGGATCCGTACAGCAGTTGACCCACCATCTCCCAGAGGCCAGGTGGCGGTACGCTTTGGGCATACGACCTTCGCGCACCCAGAAGGAGAATCCGGTGGTCACTCTAGAAGTTCACCAGTTCTCAGAGTTCACCACGCGCGAGACAGACGCTGTGGCTGCCTTGCGGTCAACGGTTGACTTTGGAGTTCCACCGTACACATGGGCATCCGCATCGGATCGTCCGACGCGGATCCTTCTCTGGAAGAATGGCGAGCTTATCGCTCACGCGGGTGTGCTTGAGCGAACCATCAGGGTCGGGACAGCTGAACACACGGTTGCCGGCCTTTATTCAGTCATGGCCAGGCCAGACGTACGAGGACTCGGGTATGGATCCGCAGTAGTCCGTCGGGCAACCGAAGTCGTCGAAGCAACAATGCCGGCTGCCCGACACATCGTGCTCGTCTGTCTTGAGAGCCGAGTACGTTTCTACACGCGCCTTGGTTGGAACCGAGTTGAAGCACCCGTTAGATTTGACCAGCCCGACGGACCCCAGTTGATGGAGATCACCACGATGGCGAGACCCGTCGGTCAATCAACGTGGCCCACGGGCGACGTTGATCTGTGCGGTCTTCCGTGGTGATATTGCCTAGTGCCGCGCGCGCACGGCTCGTCAAACAACACGCTGGTCGGTAAGACTCTTCGAGACTTGTCTCGTGCCCGGCGGAGTGATCGTCGCCGCGAGGAACGCACCGGATTGACGCATCAACGTATCAATGAATTTGGAAGCGTGTTCGAGGATGCCATCAATTCGGGCATGCTGAACCGGGTGTCTCCTGCCCGCGTCAATATTTAGTCGAATTCGAAGCCGATCCATCATGGCACACCGCATCTGGATCGGAGACTTGCCATATCTGGCACCAATTGTGTCAATGGTCTGCCGGGTTGCTAGCTCCCGA
>BJHB01000406.1:0-3169 GCA_014191415.1 Chloroflexota bacterium | reverse complement strand
GCAATACCGGAAGACGTTCAGTCTTAGTTATCGTGTCCGTGCGGCGCCCGGCGCCGGGAATCTGTGAGTTAGGAACATGAAGCATCGAAAAAAGGGCCGTGGGCTCGGCCTTCCTACAGATCGGCGTCGCGCGCTTGTGCGCAATCTCATGAGGTCTTTGATCCTTCATGAGTCGATTACCACGACTGAGGCGCGCGCCAAGGAAGTGCAGCGCCATGTGGAGAGTTTGGTGACAGTTGCTCGCAAGGACACATTGCACTCGCGGCGCATGGCTTTGTCCACGTTGCCGGACCAACGCTCGGTGAATTTGCTGATCCATGACATCGCTCCGCGCTACGTTAACCGAGCGGGTGGGTACACACGCGTGACCCGGGTTGGCCTTCGCAAAGGCGATGGGGCCTCGCTCGCGCGTCTCGAGTTCATCGCAGTCGCCGAGTAGCCACACTCGAGAGAGTCGATGGGAATCTCCGCAGCCCCCGGGATACCTCGGGGGCTGCATTAGTTTGCGGACGTGAATTGCGTGGTGTGTGAACCCAAGCATGAACCCTGACGAAATGTTGCAGAGGTTCCGAGCCGTTGTAGCGTATGACGGGACGGAATTTGCGGGTTTTCAGGCGCAGGAGCACGTGGGGGGAGCTGTCAGAACGGTGCAGGCCGCGCTCGAGCAGGCGGTCTTGCTTGCAACCGGGTACGCCGCCAGAGTGGTTGGCGCGGGTCGAACCGATCGTGGTGTTCATGCTTCTGGCCAGGTGGTCCATTTTGACCTGCCGGTGGCGTGTGCGTTGCGGGGCACGGGGATGCTTTCGGCATTGAACTCCCGGCTGCCTCCTGACCTTCGGGTTCTGATGATTGAGCCAGTTAGTGCCGACTTTCACGCCCGGTTCAGTGCGACGAGCCGTTGTTACCGGTACACGATCGAGAACTCGGTGGTCGGTTTGCCAACGAACCGTCGATCAGCTTGGAACGTCCGCCGTGCGCTCAGTGTCGGTGCGATAAACGAGGCACTTAGTCGCATTATCGGTAGCCACGACTTCGCGGCTTTTGGCGTGCGTGTAGGTTCTGATCCGACGCGGCGGGTTGTTCTCAGGGCGCATGCTTCGATTACTGGTGTTCCAGGAACTGGGGCAGTTTGTAGTTCTCATGCGGCACTGGATCCTTCGGTGGGGCGTGCCGTTTCTGGCGAAATATGGCACAATCCAACTGAGTGGTACCCGCACTGTGAGCCTGCCGCGTCTATCGTGGTGATCGAAGTTGAGGCTAGTGCCTTCCTTCGTCACATGATGCGTCGGCTGGTCGGGACCTTGGTGCGCGTCGGGCATCTTCGTGTGGCACCGGACGTAATGGATACGTTGCTGGTGGTGCCTTCGAAGGGACTTGTCGGCCCGGCGGCCCCGCCCCATGGCCTGTGTCTGGTTCACGTGGCGTACGACGGGACCCGTCTGTCACCGAGATACCGGGCATCGCCGGGATCGTAGATCAAGAGCGAGTTGGATGAAGACGTATTCACCGAAAGCTTCCGAGTTGGAGCACAAGTGGTGGCTGGTTGATGCTGAGGGCCTGATTTTGGGGCGCCTTGCAACGGCCGTTGCCGGCAAGATTAGGGGCAAGGATAAGCCCACGTTCGCCCCTCACATGGACGGCGGCGACTATGTCATCGTGATCAACGCATCGAAGGTGCGTGTCACTGGTAACCGGCTAGATAGCAAGGTTTATGCCCGGCATAGTGGATATCCGGGTGGTTTCCGAACTGAGACCCTTCGCCAGTTGCTTGGACGTCATCCTGATCGAGTTATCGAGAAGGCTGTTCGGGGAATGTTGCCCAAGGGTAATCTGGGGCATCAGATGATCCGTAAGCTCAAGGTGTATGCGCATGGTGAGCATCCGCACTCGAGCCAGCAGCCGCTGTCGTGGGAATTGACCCCGGCGATCATCGGCGGAAGTGAGGCGTGACCGCAATGATTGCTAGCACTCAGCAGTACTACTATGGCCTTGGGCGTCGCAAGTGCGCGGTTGCGCGAGTTCGCCTGTATCCCGGTGATGGACAGATCGTCGTCAATGGTCGTCAGGCGCTCGATTACTTCGGTCGTGAGACGTTGGTGACGACCGTTCGTGAGCCGCTACGCGCCGTCGACGCATTGGCGCGATTCAACATTGTCGTCAAGGTGTTGGGGGGTGGCATTTCTGGCCAAGCTGATGCGATTTCGCTCGGTATCGCTCGTGCCCTTCTGGTCTCTGACGAGACGCATCGCAAGCCCCTGCGGGCAGATGGCTTGTTGACCCGGGATGCGCGGGTCAAGGAGCGGAAGAAGCCTGGTTTGAAGCGTGCACGCAAGGCACCACAATACACCAAGCGCTGAGAACCGTTCAGGTACGGCAGCTTGTGACAGGGGCGACACGTAAGCGTGTCGCCCCTGTTTGTTTTGTGGTGCGACGTCGGGCTTCAACCGATGCCCGATATCCAGAGCGCAGCGATGATCAGAACGCGACGAATTGGGCCGATTATCAGGCCGAGGATGTCGATGCGGATGATTGATGGGGCGAACACTAAAAGCAACAATATGCCTGGTCCAAACTGTTCAATCCGTCCGAGTTGGTTTGCCATGCGTGCCGGCAGCAAGCCGGTGGCTACAGCGAACCCATCTAGAGGAGGAAGCGGAAGCAGGTTGAATGCCGCCAAGCCGATGTTCAGAAAGAATGACGTCTCAATGACCTTGGTTGCTATCTCACCGGCGGTCCCGGGGATGTCGGGGAGGTGCTGGGCACCAAGGGCGCAAATGATTGCCATGAGAAGGTTCGACGCCGGGCCGGCTGCTGACACAAGTGCCATGCCCCGACGCCCCCCCGCCAACGCGTATCCGTTGACGGGCACCGGCTTGCCCCAACCGAATCCTGGACCCCCGCTGACAGAGGCGAGTAGCAGTAACAGAGTGCCGAACGGATCCAGATGCTTCAGGGGATTGAGTGTTAGGCGTCCGGCGCGCGTCGCAGTCTTGTCTCCGAGCAGTAGCGCTGCTGCGGTGTGGCTGAATTCGTGGACGGTGATTCCAATCGCGAACGAGATCAGAGTGACAATTACGGCTTGTACGTCGGGGATGACAGCTGCCTCCTGGCGTGATGCTGACGGAAGCGTAAACGGACTATTCGCACGAACCAGACTAGACTATGTGGT
>BJHB01000405.1:0-3169 GCA_014191415.1 Chloroflexota bacterium | reverse complement strand
ACGCGTCGGGCCGTCTCAAGGCCGGGATGCCTGTCGATGCGGTGATCGACATCGAGGCCCTGACGAAATGACCATCATCGGGGCCAGGCCCCCGGCAACCACTGATCTCCAGCCAGAACCGCTTCCGGCTGGAAAGGCCGGACTTCCCGACGCGCAAACGGCCGAACCACAGGCAAGCACACCGGCCGGACCGGGCCAAGCCCGTCGCCTCGCGGTGCCAATCCGACGCTACTGGGGCCAGTCCCTCTGGGCAATTGCCTACAAGGAGACCCTCCAGATCATCAGGGACCGGCGCACCCTCGGGCTGATGCTGGTCTTGCCGGTCGTCCAACTGATGCTGTTCGGGTTCGCTGTCGGCACGACGGTTGCGCACATCTCGACGGTGGTCGTGGACCAGTCGCGGGACCCGGAGAGCCGGGACCTTATCACCGCCTTGGTCAACACGACGTACTTCGACATCACGGCCTACGTCGATACCCCGCTCGAGGCCCGGCAGGCAATCGATGCCGGTCGAAGCAAGGTGGCGATCATCATCGCGCCGAACTTCGCAGCCGACCTCAGGGGCGGACGGGGGGCGCAAGCACAGGTCCTGATCGATGGGTCAGACCCGAATATCGCGCAGACCGCACTCTTCGCGGCGCAGTCGGTCGGTCAGGCCCGAAGCGCGCGAACACCGGGCCGCGTGCCCGCCTCATTGGACCTGCGCCCGACGGTCCTCTACAACCCCAGCCTCGAGGCCACCCGGAATTTCGTTCCCGGACTGATTGGCCTGATCCTGCAACTGGTCACGGTCATCCTGACCTCCTCGACAATCGTCCGGGAACGCGAACGGGGCACCTTTGAGCAACTGATCGTGACGCCGGTTTCCCGCTGGGAACTGCTGCTGGGCAAGTTGGCGCCCTATCTCGTCGTGAGTTTCTGGAACACCGGCGTGATCCTCGTCCTCGGCTATCTCGTCTTCGGTGTCGAAGTTATCGGGAGCATCACCCTCCTCATGTTCCTGAGCGCAATCTTCCTGACCGGTTCACTTGGACTGGGGCTCCTCATCTCCGCGGTTTCCTCGACGTCAGCACAAGCAATGCAGGCAAGCCTGTTCACCACTTTGCCAGCGTTCATCCTGTCTGGGTTCATCTTCCCCACCGACTCCATGCCACCACTGATGCGCGCATTGGGCTACCTGCTGCCACTCACCTACTTCCTGCGGATCATCCGTGGGATTGCGATGAAGGGCATCGGCTTCATGCAACTCATCGATGCGATCGTGCCGTTGACCGTACTGAGCGTGGGCATCTTTCTCCTGAGCCTCACCCGGTTCCGGAAGACACTCGAGTGATCCGCTTTCCAGGGTGGCCATTCGGTCGCGCACGCGATGAGGCCTTCGACTACACCGCACCGATCATGTTCAGTGGCGTGACGAAACGCTTTGGGTCGAAGATCGCCCTCGACAACCTTGATGTGGTGATCCCGGCCGGACGCGTCACCGCACTCGTCGGGCCAGATGGGGCCGGCAAGTCAACGACCCTGAGGCTGATCGCCGGCGCCCTCATTCCCACCGAAGGGCGGATCGTTGTTGGCGGACTGGATGTCGTTCGACACACCGGGGACGTACAAGCCCACCTAGGCTTTGTGCCAAGTCGGCGGCTGCTCTACAGCGATCTTACGATTGCCGAGAACCTGATGTTCTTCGCAGGACTCTATCCAGCAGAACCGGTCGCGATGGCCGAACGGCGCGCGTCACTGCTTGACTTGATGGACTTGACGAGGTTCACTGATCGCCTTGCCGGAAACCTCTCGGGTGGAATGAGGCAGAAACTCGCGCTCGCGTGCGCACTCCAGCACGACCCGGGGGTCTTGCTCATGGACGAACCGACCACCGGCATCGACCCATTGGCCCGACGAGACCTCTGGCGTCTCTTCCACCGCCTTAACCGGGATGGTCTGACAATCCTGCTCTCCACCCCGGCGATGGATGAAGCGACCCGATGCCATGAGGTCATCTTCATGGACCACGGTCGCCAGATGGCACGCGGAACACCTACATCCCTGCTCGAACATGCGCAGGGTCGGGTCGTAGCTCTCGAGGCAACGCCGATCGCGCTCGCCACTGCAGTCGCACGAAGGTTTCCCGAGGTTTCGTCCGTCCAACCCCGCGGGGATCGCCTGCACGTCCTGCTTGACGCCGATGCATCGGCCGACCCATCGTGGCTTGCATCACGTCTGCAATCACACGGGGTGACCGTTCGGTCGATCAAGCCGGTCAAGCCAACCCTCGAGGACGTCTTCGTGGCACTGACCACCTCTCCGCGCGCGCACTTCAAGGACGCTTGACGTTGATGACCCCCGAGACTTCCCGACCACCGGTGATCGTTACCGACGGCCTGACACGGCGGTTCGGATCATTCACCGCCGTGAACCGCGTATCCCTTTCTGTGCCAGAGGGCAGCATCTTCGGGTTGCTCGGCCCGAACGGATCAGGCAAGACCACGGTGATCCGCATGTTGTGCGGGGTTCTGGAACAGAACGAAGGTACCGCCCGGGTTCTGGGTCTCGACCTGCCGAGGCAGGCGGCTGACCTCAAGCACATCATCGGCTACATGTCGCAGAAGGCCGGGATCTACGACGACATGACCATCCGGGAACACTTGCGGTTCTACGCCGGACTGTACGGATTGACCCGCCTGGAAACGGTCGAGGCGACGGATCGGGTAGTCGCCATGGGACGACTTGAGGAATGGGTAGACACGCTCGCCGGTGCGGTGCCAGTCGGAACGAGGCAGGATCTGGCATTCGCTTGCGCATCGATCCACGCACCACCGCTTCTTTTCCTCGATGAACCGACGGCTGACATGTCTCCTGTTGCCCGGCGGACTTTCTGGGATGGCCTCTATCAACTGGCAGGGCAGGGAACCACGATCCTGGTCACCACCCACTACCTTGACGAGGCGATCTACTGCCACGAACTCGCGCTGATGCACCGGAGCAACCTGGTAGCAAGTGGAACCCCGGACGCGCTGATCGATGGCTTGCCTCACACGCTTGTCGAAGTGGAGTGCCCGGAACCGCACGCCGCCGTCGAACTCGTCGATGGCCTGATGGGCGTTGTCGAGACCGCCCTCTATGGCGATACCTTGCACGTCCTGTTCGAACCGGGACATGAGAGTGAAGTGGC
>BJHB01000404.1:0-3179 GCA_014191415.1 Chloroflexota bacterium | reverse complement strand
GAAGTGTTGGACACGTTGCCGGGCCAGCCCCTTCTTTCGGTGATGGATATTTCGGTACGTAGAAACGCGTTCGGGCGGCAGGTTCAGAGTTTCGAAACAATGATCATGATTGACGGGATGGACTCAGGCCTTCCATTCCCGGCGATGTTCATCCGCGCGCCGATAATCGAGGGCGTCGGGCCAGATGCAAGGGCAATCGCGACCCTGGAAGACGGCACGATCGTGGCCGCCCGCCAAGGCAGTTGGCTCGCTACGTCATTCCATCCGGAGCTGACGCCAGACAGACGTTTCCATACGTGGTTCCTCGACATCGCTCGCGCCAACCGTGGCGGGACCTCGCAGTAGACCCTCCCCGACGCCACCCATGCCGTAGAATTCGTCTGAGCGCACAAGGCAGGCGCGTGACAGCTGACGACCTCCCGTTGCGCGGGAGGCGCCCAACCAAATAACTGCTAGGGGAGCCTTAGGGCTGAGAGGGCGTACGTCGGAAAACCGGCAAGCGTCGACCCTGCGAACCTGATCCGGGTAATGCCGGCGGAGGAAAGCATGAACGAACCGCGAACGGTCAATCCGTCCCGCCCAAGCGGGCCGGGGACATCCCAGACTTGGCGCACCACTGACCTGATGGTGGTGGTCGTGGTTGCTCTGGTCTTTGGCGCCATCTATGTGGCCTGGGCAGGTCCGTACGAATGGGTCGCCGCCTTTGGTGGAACGCCAACGCAGGAAGCCGCAAACGGGCTCTGGTTTGTTGCCGGTTTGCTTGGCCCCTACCTGATCCGTCGGCCGGGTGCCGCCTTGGCTTCGGAGGTCCTTGCGTCACTGGCGGAGATGCTCGTTGGCGCGCCGTGGGGCCCGGGCCTGGTGATCTACGGGCTCCTTCAGTCAATCGGTGCCGAGGCGGTGTTTGCGCTATTCGGCTACCGACGATGGACGCTCGTGACCATGGTCATTGCCGGCGTCGCCGCCGGACTGGTTTCGTTGCCCTACAGTTGGTGGGACTACGGTTACTTTGAACTCGACCTACCGGTCCTGGCGACGATGCTGGTTACACGTACCGTCGGCGTCGCCGTTGCGGGCATCATTGCGAAATACCTCGGTGATGCGCTTGTCCTGACCGGGGCACTCAAGGACACGGCAATTGGTCGTGCCAGTGTCGAAGAGGTATAGGGTCTCGGCGCGTGACCGACCGAACCGTTGCCGGGCGTCAAAGCGGTCGTGACTGGAGACAGTGTGAGCGCGCCCCGGATTGAAGTCCGGGATCTCACAATCAGGCATTTCGGACGAAAGCGCCGATGCCTGGAACGCGTTTCACTGACGGTCGCACCCGGTGAACGCGTGCTGATAGCGGGACCGAGTGGCGCGGGCAAGAGCACCCTTGCCCTCTGCCTGAATGGTCTGGTTCCGCACTCCGTTGACGTCCACTGGGTGAGCGGGTCAGTTGAGATTTCGGGGGAAGCCACAAGCACGCTGCCTCCCGGTGACCTGACCCGGCGGATCGGGGTCCTCTTCCAGGATCCCGATTCGCAAGTCGTCCTGTCCAAAATCGATGAAGACATCGCATTTGGACTGGAGAACCGTGGAATTCCCCCGGTGGACATGCCCGGGCTGATCGCGCGCGCACGGTTCGCGGTTGGCTTGGCACGCACATCTGACCGGGACGGGGAGGACCAGGTCCGGGTCCCCGAGCAGGTGAACCGATTGTCAGGTGGGGCCCGGCAGAGGCTGACCCTCGCCGGACTGCTTGCAGGCAATCCAGAGGTGCTTATCCTCGACGAACCTGTCGCGAACCTTGACCCCGTCGGCGCCGCAACTGTTTGGTCGACCGTTGCCTCGCTTCTTGACAACGGGGACGAAAAGGCCCGGCATACCGGTTCTCAGGCGTTCGATGGATCATCTTCAGAAGTCCGCGACATTGGTGAACCACGGAACCCCACGCGGGTAGCTCGGTCACTGATCGTCATCGAACACACCGCCGATGACGTGTTGCCAATGCTCGACCGCGTCATTGTTCTGGACCAAGAGGGGCAGGTTGCCCTGACAGGGACGCCCGACGAAGTGTTCATCGGTAATCGGGAAGTGGTCCGGTCACTGGGGATCCGGATGCCCGTCTGGGCGTCGGTGGCCCACCTCTCCGGGTCGTCGCAACTTCCGAGATCACACGACGAGGCAGCGATCACCTTTGGCGAGTGGGCGGCCGGTAGATCCCATCTACCCGCGTCACCCGGCGGACAACCTGAACCGCATATCCGAAATAGAACAAATAGCTCCCCTCTGATCAGACCACGAATTGCACTGAGTGGTGTGTCACTTAGGCATACCGGGTCCGGTCGAGATTCGGTTTCCGGTGTCTCGCTGACCTGTGCTCCCGGAGAACTGATCGCAATCGTGGGTGCGAACGGCGCGGGCAAGAGCACCCTTGGACTGATCCTTGCGGGTGTCGTGCAACCGACGGCTGGGACGGTCCTGCTGGATGGCACTCCGCTTGAACAAGTACCCGGCATAGACCAACGTCGCAGGCTCCGGTATGTCTTCCAGTACCCCGAACACCAATTCGTCGGACAAACCGTCCGGTCCGATCTGGAAGCAGCCATGCGCGTGGAACAGCTGGATGCGCACGCAGTGTCGGAGCGGGTCGCTGACGCGCTCAGGCGCGCCGACCTTGAGGGTCTGGCACGCGCCAACCCCTTCACTCTCAGTCACGGGCAGAAAAGGCGTCTATCGGTCGCCGGGGCACTTCTGACCAACCCTGACATCCTGGTGCTGGATGAACCGACGTTCGGGCAGGATGACCACCACACCGCACAACTCATGGCCACGGTGACCAGGCGTGTGGCAGACGGTTGCACCGCGATAGTCATCACGCACGACCTGGACCTGGTTGCCTGTCACGCGACCCGTGTGATCGGAATGCGTGATGGGAAGATCCTTTTCGATGGAACGCCTGCCAATCTTCTCGAACGCGACTCGATCCTCAGGAGCTGTTCACTAAGGCGACCTCCCGCCGCCGAAGTCGCGTGGCGAGCACGACAACTCGGGTTCACGATCCCACCAGTCGCCTGCCGACAAGACCTCGAATTGCTCAAACCCACCGTTGACGTACGTTCTGGTGGTTTGTGTCTCTCCGGGCCCTACAGTGCCGACCGGATTGGTGCCCCACCGCCTTCATCGCGTCCACGAGA
>BJHB01000403.1:2198-3184 GCA_014191415.1 Chloroflexota bacterium | reverse complement strand
CGATGCTGTCCGACAGGTTTGACCGCCTGATGGCGCACGTACATCCGGCGAAGCCGGCGGGTGCTGCCGGGACTCGGGGACAGCGTCCACCGGCACCGTCCCCAACCCCGGCGGCTGCGAAGTCGTAGTACTCCCTGACACGTCAGGCACCTGCACCGAAGCACCCCGGTTGGGATTTCCCAACCGGGGTGTCTTGGTTTTGGTGGGGAACCCGGGGCGACCGTGTGGGGACACATCAGGCGATGCCATGCTACTTCTGACTATGTGGAAATTGGCGGTGACTGGGAACGGTTTGGTGGCCAACGCATCCCCACCATGATCCGTCCAGTTTTTGGTCACGGCCGAAGACCGACGTTGAGAAGCGTTTTGAAGTGCGTGGACGGTGCTGCCAAGACGAGGTTCCTCTACCCCGCCGATGGTCCCAACACGAGGTTCGTGATTGTCCGATGTGGTTCGCGGTGGATGCCACACGGGGCGGGGATGCCCGCGGACCAACGTGCCTCGCGTCGACCGCCACTCCACCCTGACGGGAACCGTTTTGGATGGCCAGACGAGCCTTCTGGGTGGATGGCGATGATTTCCGTGGCACGTCCGGGTACGTACCGGGGACCGTGTTGCGTAATAGCAACCTGCGTTGCGACTTAACTTCGGGGTTACCACTGCTTTCTACAGTGATGGGGATGTCATCACTCAATGAACGCCCCACGGATCTCCCGGTTGACCGGTCCCACCGGTTCGAGTTGCTTGCCCAACTTCCGGAGCGCGCGGCCCACGAATTGGCCGACCACGCACTGACGATTGTTTCCGGACATGTCGACATCATCGTCCCACCGACCGTCGGGATGCTGATGGCGCGTGCGATTGACTGCGCACAGGGTGTTCTGTTCAGCCTCGCTGAAATCCTCGTAACTGAGGCACGGGTGACCGTGAACGGTCATGATGGGTGGGCAATGGTCATGGGGCGTCGGCCAGACCACGCGCTTGCC
>BJHB01000403.1:0-2188 GCA_014191415.1 Chloroflexota bacterium | reverse complement strand
CCGAGGCCAGTCCCGCGGTGCGGACCATGGTGGACCGGACGATCAGGCACGCGGCCTCAGACCGGCCGTCGTCCGATGCCCGATCATGGCAGGACCTTGCCCCGACCCGCGTCGATTTCGAAATCTCGAACTAGGGTTTCGTCCCTGTGCGGAGAGGAATGCAATGGCCATTGAACACGTCCCTACCCGGTCGTCATTTGCCGGGATCGCATCGCTCGGCAGGCATGACCTTCCGACCGGTGGTGCCTTGCTTCCACGCGAGGTGATCCGGTTTGATCCGGTTGGTGATACCCAGTCGACGTTCCGGGTGATCCTTTCGGCGATGGCGCATCCGGGATCGGTGCGCCAGTTGCCAGTCGCGTGTGCCGGTGCCCCGCTCAACGAGTGGATTGCGGCGGTGCTTCTGACGTTGCTCGATCATGAGACAACCCTCCACGTCGGACTTCCGGCGGCCGACGGTGTCGGCCATCCTCTGGCTCAGTACGTCATGGTCCGGACCGGAGCACGGGCGGCCGACGCGCGGGTGGCGGACATCGTGGTGGGGACCGGTGCCGACGGAGACCTGCTCGGGTCTCTCCAGCGGGGCACCCTTGCGTACCCGGACACGGGGGCAAGCCTGGTGGTTCCCGTTGGATCCCTCGGCGAAGACGGGTCCGGGGATGGCCTTCGGTTGCAGATCAGCGGACCGGGCGTCCCGGTCGGGCACTCGTTCCTTGCGAGCGACATCGAACCGTCCTGGGTGGCGAGACGCACCGAAGTCGTTGCGGGGTATCCGGTCGGTGTTGACATCTATCTCGTTGACGGCCGGGGGCGAATCGTCTGCCTGCCCCGTTCGTCGTCGTTAGGCGTACTTGAGACAGATACGGACGGCAAGTCACCGTCGGAGGTGCATTGACATGGGTTACACCCCAGTGAAGGGTGGCGCCGACGCCGTCCGCGCGGCTGCGGAACTCACGCGTTCCTCGAGTGCGCAATTGATCGCGGATGCCCCCGGAGAGCGGTCGACGCTTGACCATGTGCAAGCCCACTTGGGTGCGGCGGTGGACCGCATCATGGGGGAGGGTGGCCTGTTTGCGCCCGATCTTGCGGCGGTGGCAATCACCCAAGCCGAAGGGGACATGGACGAGGCCGCGCTGCTTCTGCGTGCCTACCGGAGTACGTTGCCACGCCTTGGGTACACCCAACCGATCCAAGGTCGTGACATGCGGGTGACCCGCCGAATCTCGGCAGCATTCAAGGACATCCCCGGCGGTCAACTCCTGGGGCGGACGCGCGACTACACGCATCGCCTCCTCGATTTCTCACTGCTTTGCAACGGCGGCGCGTCCACGCGTGGCCAGGGGCATGCCGAGACAACGGTCCCGCCATTGGACGGGCATGCGGATGATCACCGTCCGGATGCAACCGTGACTGCGGATGCCTCCGATGGGGAAGGTTTCACGTGGCCACCGTTCCCCAAGGTAAGCGACACCTTGCGTGACATCGGCAGTATTGCACCGTTGCCGGAGCAATCCCCGGAAGAGACACCGTTTGACATCACCCGCGAATCGCTGCGCTTCCCGGTCCCGCGCTCGGCCTGGCTTCAGTCAATGGCACGTGGCGAGACAGCGGCGATGGTGTGCCTGGCATACAGCAACCTTCGCGGGTATGGCTATGCAGACCATGGCACGATTGGTGAGGTCCGCGTCGGATCCCTGCCGGTGAAGATCCTTCACCCAGTGACGGGCGTGGCGGTGACGATTGGCTCGTTCGAGGCAACCGAATGCGAGATGTTCGGACCGGAGGGCGATGCCCCGGTCACCGGTGCCAAGGGTCGACTTTTGCCCGCGTTCGGTCTGTCATATGGATTGGTCATCGGCAGGAACGAACGCAAGGCGATCGCGATGTCCATCCTCGATAGCGCCTTGCAGGCCGGCGAGTTGGCTAGCATCGACGGTGGCGAGGTGGCGCCGAGCAACGACCAGGAGATGGTGCTTTCCCATATTGACGGGATCGAGAGCACCGGGTTTGTCGAACACCTCAAGCTACCGCACTACGTCACCTTTGGCAGCCAGATCCGCACCCAGATGTCGCCCCGGCGTGACGTGATGCTTGCCGCGGAGCGGACGCTTGCCGGCATCACGCCAGAGGTCGCGACGGAAAGGGGCATGGGGGGTGAATGCGGCAGTGGTTTCTGAAATGCCCCACG
>BJHB01000402.1:0-3196 GCA_014191415.1 Chloroflexota bacterium | reverse complement strand
AACTGATGCGATCTTCATCGACGGCAGCGAACATACTCTTGAAGGGTCAGACAATGGTCCTGACGCAACCTCGCACGCCGTTCAGGTAGGCCCTGGGCATTGGCATGCGGTCATCCGCGGTCGATCAGTCGAGATTGTCATGAACCCTGAAACCGATGGGGAAGCATTTGCCGACGGCGCCCCAACGAAGTTCCACGTCGACGGGCTCGAAGTAATGGTGCAAGTGGAAGATTCGCGCGCTCGCATTTCCAGGTTGGCTCGGGCAGAGCGTCAATCGTCCGGTCCAGTGAGTGTCACGATCAATGCGCCGATGCCCGGACGAGTCGTTTCTATCGCGGTCGAAGTCGGGATGACCGTCGGGCGCGGAGACGTGATTGCCGTGCTTGAAGCCATGAAAATGGAGAGTTCAATCATCGCAACCCACTCTGGGATCATCAGCGAAGTTCTCATCGAGGCCGGACAACCGGTCACGACCAGGCAAGCACTGGTCCGGATTTCCGGCTGATGAACTGGTGGGCGCGGGCATGGCACGTCGCCGTCACCCCGTGGCCTGCCGAGCGCGTGTTCCGGGTGGCCGGGCTTTGCATGATCACCGGCGGAATCCTCGTCGGCACCGGCGCATTCGGTCACCCATATGACCGGCATCCGCCCTCACCAAGCGAAATTGTTTCATCGTCCTACGCAACGTGGCACGTGATTTCGGCTTTGGGCTTCATCAGCCTGTGCGTCGGTTTTTCAGGTGTCACCGCCTTTCAGATGCGAGTAGCCGGCCACCTTGGGTCAGTAGACATCGCCGGACTCGTCCTGCTCATCGTCGGCGGCACGTTTCAAGCAGCCGCGCAACTCGCCGATGGACTCGTATTCGGAACCGTCGCCTCGATTGTTCCGAGATTGTTCGAACTGAATGGTCCCCTGTTTGGCGGCACACCGCTCTCTGGACTGTCCAGTCTCGCGGGCATCTCATTCGCGTCCGGATCGGTTTTTTTCGGGATTGGCGCAATCGCGCGCGGGGTCCTGCCGAGACGAGGCACCTCGGCCGTGATGGCCGGTGCCGTCCTGCTCGCAGTACCAGTCCAACCGTCATCTCCTATCCCTTGGTGGATTGTGGTGGCCGGTGCCGTCCTGCTAGGCGCTGGGTCGTCAGCCATTGGGCAATGGCTTTGGCGAGGCGGACCACGGCCGTCGCGCCTGGTACCGCTACCACCCGTGCGCGACCCGCAACCTCCGAGCGACGCGATATCCCGAACCGGACAGTGACAAGGCTGGACGTGCCAGTCTGGCCAGAATCGGGCCAAATTAGCCCGACACCACAACTCAAGACGCGTTCTTACGTCTTCTCAAGTCGACGAAGGTCGAGATTGCGGGGCAACTTGTGCGGCCGCTCAAGTGCGCCAATCGCTTCGGCCAGACTCCGCAGGAAGGACAGCCAAGGTGCTTAGTCGCTCAGCTTCACCATTCAGCATCGATACTCCAATGTCCACCGCCGAGGTGGTCGAACGTATCGACACCGCCGCCGGAGACATTGCGACCCAGGCGCTTGTGATCGCCGGACAGATTGCCCGGATTGCTCGCCTTACCAAGGCCTCCGCCAGTCACGCGCGGGTCGAGGAGTGGGACATCAGCCTTGTGCTTCTGAACGCCGCGCGTGAGCAGCTGGACAACGTTGGGCTATCTGAAGACAAGCACAGCTCAACGCATCGGTGGCTGGAGCGTGCCATCGACGCAGTCCAGACATCCATAGCATCGTCACAGGCCGGCGTCCACGCGCCAGTCGAGCACGCACTCGGCAGCCTGATCGCCACCATTGGTCACTCGCCCACTTCCCACTCACGCTAGACCATCTTCCTGGCAACCCGGATTTGCCGACAACCAACATCCGCCCGAAACCCAGACCGCCTCCGCAGCCATTCGGCCGGAGGCGGTCGTGTTTATCCGACTGCCGGACCTACCGCCGCGATACAGTCCGCCTTGCTCATGAAACAGCTTGCTTGATTGGTTGGGGAAACCCGCGTCAGGGCAAGGCAATAAGCGTGGAGGAAACCGATGGCCATCGAACCAGTCCGTGGGCATGCAATGGCCTGGCCATCCGTGACCGGCTTCACGACGGGTGTAAACCTCCCTCGCGTCGTGAGGATTCGGCAAAAATTTGATGCCACCCGCATCACCGATGCGCAGGCGCATGTGCGCGCCGCCGTCGCTGCGTCCGCAATTGCGACGCGGATCGCGCCCGGTGCACGCATCGCAATCACAGTCGGAAGCCGGGGCATAAGCGAACTGCCGGCGCTGGTCCGCGGGACGGTGGAGGCGCTGAAGGCACTCGGCGCGCACCCGTTCATCGTTCCATCGATGGGTAGCCACGGTGGTGCGACCGCCGCAGGCCAGACGGAAGTCCTGCACGGCTACGGCATTTCGGAAGAGAGCGTTGGGGCACCAATCCATGCATCCATGGACGTGGTCGAACTCGGTTCAACCGACCTCGGAGTGCCCGTCTATATGGACCGGATCACGTGGGAGAGCGACGGCGTCGTTGTGCTCGGACGGGTCAAGGCTCACACCGCGTTCAAGGCGCCAATCGAGAGCGGTCTCTGCAAGATGCTAGCCGTGGGGCTTGGTAAGCAGCGGGGCGCGGAGACCATGCATCGTGCCGGCCTCGCCCGGACGATACCCGAGGCCGCAAAGCTCGGGATTGCCAGCGGCAAGGTCGTCCTCGGCATCGCTGTCGTCGAGAACGCCTCAGACCAACTCATGCGGATCGAAGTCGTGGAACCGCAAGCGTTTCACGACGCCGACCGTGAACTCCTCGTGGCGAGCAATGCAGTTCTGCCGCGCATCCCGTTTGATCATGCCGATGTTCTGATCCTCGACTGGATTGGCAAGGACCTTTCGGGCAGCGGAATGGACCCTAACGTAATCGGCATGTGGCGACGACTGGGCGGCGAGCGCAGTCCGGATTACCGACGGATCGTGGTCCGCGACGTGACCGACGAGTCCCGAGGCAACGCCATTGGTATCGGCTGGGCCGATGTCACCACAAACCACCTCGTGTCCCGGATTGACTACACCGCCATGTACATGAATTGCCTGACGGCGAACGCACCCGACATCGCACGGGTGCCGATGACCATGCCAAATGACCGCGAGGCGATCAGCATCGCTATCCGCACGTCTGGAGGGTCCGCGTCACCAGACGCAGTAC
>BJHB01000401.1:0-3203 GCA_014191415.1 Chloroflexota bacterium | reverse complement strand
ATCGCTGCCTTCTTCGGGGCTTTCATGAACTGGAACTTCATGATGGCTGGTTCCGCAAGCACGAACCCGCTCCTCATGGTTCTGGCAGTGGGTCTCATGATGGCGTGGAAGGTGGCGGGCTACTACAGTGCCGACCGGTGGGTGCTGCCGATGCTTGGAACTCCGTGGCATGGGGGCACGCTGATACATCCCGAAGAAGTGCAAGAGGCACGCATCCGGACCGCCTGACACCGCGGGGCGGGTCCTAGGCTTCGACACCGACGGGTCCGCCCCACACCACGTAACACGAGACCCCCTCTCCGGTTGCGGAGATGGGGGTCTCACCTTTCTGGTTTGTAGGAACCGCCCGGAGGTCCCGAAACTTCTCTGGCCCCTAGTCGAGTCCGAGAATGTCCAATGCGTCACGATGAACCACTTGCATCAGCTCATCGACGGGCACGCGGGGCAACGCGGTCCCCTCAAGCAGGTCATTGATATGAGGGATCGCATCGATGGTCTCCTGTGGGGTAGCAACCGGGAAGTCGCTGCCGAACAGGAGCTTGTGCAGTACCGCCCATTCGGTAGCCAAGCGTAGGGAGGTCCAGTAAGACCATGGCCGATAGTGGAGGGCAGAGATGTCCGCCCAGACATTGGGGTGCTTGCGGATGACGGCTAACGCGTCCACCTGCCATGGATGCGCGAAATGCGCGAGGATTAACCGTAACTTTGGAAAGCGCGTCGCGACCCGGTCAAGATGCCTAGGGTGCGCCCAATCCAGGTCAGCGAATTGCACTGGGCTTGTCCCCTGGTGCAGGAGGATTGGCAATCCCAGTTCCTGAGCGCGGGCAAAGAGTATCGAAGCCTCGTCACCAAGAGGGTCAAAGTTCTGGTAATTCGGGCCGAGCTTGATTCCACGTAACCCGAGGTCGCCAACCGCACGGTCCATCTCTTCGAGCAGTTGCGGGTCTCGGGGATGGACGCTCATGAACCCGATCAGCTTCTCAGGATAGGCTTGGACAATCGCGGCCGTGGCATCGTTGACCGCCCGTGCTTGTTCTCGCTTGACAATCCCGTCCTCGGGAAGTCCTGCCGGATATTGATCGCCATCGGGAGGACCAGCGATATTGAACACGACCGCTCGGTCCACGGCTTGCATCGCCTCCATGTACTCGTCCCAGGCGATACGCGACGGGTCCGGACGATCGGGACGCATGGGCGCGTTGGCCATGCCTGTCGGCGGTGCGGCGTCGGCATCCGCTTTCGTGCGGTACCGGGGCGTATGCGTGTGAACGTCGATGATCACGGGCCACCCTCCAAATCACTGCATTGCATTACGGCAGTCCCTAACGCAGAGACAAGCCTATCCGCATGATCCGTGGAAACCACCTGTGGTGCCCGAGGACGTGCCCGATTTCATTCAGCAGCGGGCTGCTCCCATGCGTCCGGACATGCGCGCCAGCGTGCCTGCACGCCCGGGTCGACGTAACCGCCGGGAATTTCCTGATCGCCTGGAGCGAAGGTATATGCCCCTCCGCGGCTGATCGGTGCCTCGATACTTATAAGAACCACTCCCGGGCCCAAGACTGGCTTGAGATATGGCCCGGAGTTTGACCGGTCACCGCCATGTTCAAACCTTCCCCACGGCGATGCACTCGCAACGAGCCCGCGTGTAGTGTCCTCGTCCAACCGAACTGACGTCACCGCCCGGAACCAAACGTTTCCGGCCCATCGGTCAGCCATTGAGCGATGAGCGGCCTCAGGCCAAATGCGCATGAATGGTTCGAACCCGTCACAGGCATCCACCATTGGAGTGAGAAGCCACAGCGTGATCGCGGTCGGGCGCGTCAGTTCCAGCGCGTAGAAGTCGCTCCCACCCGGCGGGAGGACACCCCGGATGGCACGGGAGACCGTGGGCGCGGGAATGAGGAAAGGTGCCGACTGGTCTGGAGACCCAGGGTTATGCATCGGCTGATGCGCTTCAGCCAACGGCGCGGAGAAGATGGTCCGAATGACCAGGGCGACCAAGCTCACTGCCACCACTAAGCCACTGCTTCTCGGAATGACCCTCATTTCAACAATTCCAAGCCTGATCTGTCGTAGATGAAAGAATTTTCCGAGACCGTTCCCATACACGGCACCGATTGCCGGAGGCGAGTCAGTCTGCATCTACGAAAGTGACTGACATTACTGAGCGCCACACGTTCCAACAAGTCCTGACATCGTAACAGTGATCGCCAGAGGGAACCGGGTCCGATCCCAGTGCATCACTTGTCAGGCGTTTCGATCCCGTTGCGCCTTGCCCGCGATCAACCAAAATCCACCGCTCTCCACACACTGTCACCGACGGGCGGTGTAGCGTTGAAGCATGGCCATGAGACCAGCCGGAGACAAAGCGACCACCGTTCGGGCAGGTTCCCCCGTGTCACACCTGTCGCCTGATGGGACCCAAGACTGGATCGTTGAAGCAATTGGGCTCGTCAAGACATACGCCACCGGGGAAGGCGAACCAAATGTTCCGGCCCTCCGCGGTGTCGACTTCAGGGTCAGACGTGGGGAGATGGTCGCCATCATGGGCCCGAGCGGGTGCGGCAAGACAACGTTGCTGAACTGCCTCGCCGGGATCGACGCCATCGATGGTGGCGACGTGCTCATTAATGGAACGTCACTCTCGCGCATGGACGACGCCACACTGACGCGGTACCGCGCAACGTCGATGGGCTTTGTGTTCCAGAGCTTCAACCTGTTGCCCGTGCTCACTGCGGTCGAGAACGTGGAGTTCCCTCTCTTGCTCACCGGGGCTCCGCCATCGGAGGCCCGCCAGCGTGCCCGAGATGCATTGCGCGACGTCGACCTGTCGGACCGGGAGGCCCACCGACCCTCCCGACTATCGGGTGGACAACAGCAGCGGGTGGCAGTTGCTCGCGCCATCGTTGCGTCTCCCGCGATAGTGTGGGCAGATGAACCGACTGGGAACCTCGACAGCGTCAGTGCCGGGCATCTCATGAGACTTTTGCGTGAACTGAATCGGACCCGTGGACAGACGTTCCTCGTGGTGACCCACGCCCGGGAAGTAGGGCTTCAGTGCGACCGGATCGTCCACATGAAGGATGGCCTGATCCTCAATGAGGAAATCACCGGAGCCCTCGGTCCGAACAGCAGTGCTTCCACCGTAGCGGTGCGCCATTCGGGATCGGGGATCTAGGCCTTGGAATCGTTCTTCGGGG
>BJHB01000400.1:0-3203 GCA_014191415.1 Chloroflexota bacterium | reverse complement strand
CCGGAATCGGTGGTGGAGCAATCGTGAACGGTTTTCCTCTCCACGGTTTGCTTCATCCCGAAATGGGACATATCCCCATACCGCGACTCACCTGGCCGAACGGCGAATTGGATGGCTACACCGGCTTCTGCACCTACCACGGGGCGCGATGTTTCGAAGGAATGGCCGCCGGACCGGCAATAAGCGGACGGCTTGGGCAGCTTGGGGAGACCATTCCCGATGACCATCCGATCTGGGAACTCGAGGCCGGTTACCTAGCCGCAGGATTGGCGTCGATTGTTCTGGCCCTGTCACCTCGACGCATCGTGCTTGGCGGTGGCGTGATGCAGCGAAGCGATGTCCTGGAACGTACTCGTCGCCGGCTACGTGAGACCCTTGCCGGGTATGTGGCGTCCCCACTAATCACTGGCGATCAGGTTGACTATCTCGTTGCTCCGAAGTACGGACAGGATGCCGGGCTGGTCGGTGCATTCGCGCTTGCCGAAGCAGCGTATGGGGTGGCCGGGAGATGATCGTTATCCGACGGTCTGAAGATCGTGGTCACGCGGGTTTCGGGTGGCTAGACAGCCGACATACATTTTCATTCGGGCAATATCACGATCCTGCTTACCGAGGGTTCTCGGTTCTTCGCGTCATCAACCAAGACCGAGTGGCGCCCGGGCACGGGTTTCCACTGCACCCTCACCGTGACTTTGAGATCTTCTCGTACATCCTGAATGGGGCACTTTCCCACGAAGACACTACGGGCGCGTCGGCTACCGTCTACCGCCACGACGTGCAACTCATCTCTGCCGGGACCGGCATGGCCCATAGCGAGGCAAATCCGTCTTCTACTGACGAGGTGCACTTCTTGCAGGTCTGGCTTCAAACCAATCGTCCGGGTCTTCACCCGGTGTATTCCCAGGCAAGTTTCGGGGCTGACGCGAAGTCGGGTCGTCTCTGCCTGATCATGTCCCCGGACGGCGAAGACGGTTCCCTGGCGTTTCGCCAGGACGCGAGGATCTTTGCAACCGTCCTCCGCGATCGCGAAAAGGTGGAACATGTCTTGGAGCCGGGGAGAGTGGCATGGCTGCACGTCGCGACAGGCGCACTTTCTGTAAACGACGTCTCTCTCAGTCCGGGGGATGGCGCCTCGTTCACTGGAGAAACTTCGGTGCGTCTCACCGGGACCATCCGCGAGGCTGAGGCACTACTGTTCGACTTGCCTTCGTAGCGTCACTCCTTTGGTGCGACCGACCTTTGGAGCGGGATTCGAGCATTGTCGTCTTCGGGCGGACCACACGGCCGGGGGTTCTGGGCCATTCCCTGCGGAAAGAGTGCCTTCCAGCGCGCATCCACGATTTCGGCGGTTGACTTGAGTGGTCGAACCTCTTTTGGGTACCACGGCTTCATGCGGGCATCGATACCGATCGGAGGTTCGTATGACAGGTGATGGCGTCTTGCGATAGTGCGCGCCGCATGAATGTCCGCACCTGGTGCGAACCGGGTGAAGGTTGCCCAGAGGAAACGCTGAGGGTCGCGCGCGATCGACACGTCGTCGGCGACAACAATGAGAGGCCAACCGGCGAAGGCGGGTGCCGAAACAAGCCTTGCGACCGCTCCGGGCTCATCCTCGAAGGCGGGACCTGAAACCACGAGACACCCATCACAGAATGCATCAGCAGCCGTGACTCCGGCAGGAAGTCCCGCCCCTTCTGGCAAGGCAAAGATGCGAGGGAGACGCCGCTTCGCAGGTCCCGTTCCAAGCAGCACTCCCTTACTTCCCCGGTTCATTGCGCTCCCGGTGTAGTCAAGCGTGTCCATGGCAGTCTGGTCAAAGATGAACAGGTCAGTGGAGAAGTCTGCCCGCGCGAGGATATGTTCCAACGTTCCGGGAAAGTCCTTGAGGTTCCTCGGTGTGTCAGTGATCAAAAGGAACTTGGTAAGGGCCAATTGCCCCTCCCCAAGGATGCGGAATGCCGACCCGAGGGCTTCGCGCGAATAGCGTTCGTGGACGACCGCGGCTGCAAGTGAGTGGAAGCCGGTTTCTCCGTAACTCCAGATATCCCGCACTGATGGCATGACGAGGGGGAACAATGGGGAGAGTAGTTCCTGAAGGTACTCTCCAATGAAGTAGTCTTCCTGCCGGGGTTGCGCCACTACGGTGGCCGGGTAGATCGCGTCCCTACGGTGATACATCCGGCGCACGTTGAACACTGGGAATTCGTGTGCCATCGAGTAGTACCCGTAATGGTCGCCGAATGGGCCTTCACTGCGTCGGAGAATTGGAGGCACCTCTCCGGCGAGGGCAAACTCGGCTTGAGACAAGAGGGGATACCCGCCAGCAGGGTCAGGAGTACGTCCGAGACGTTCCCCCATCAAGAGCGAGGACAAAAGAAGCTCGGGAAGGTTCTCCGGAAGCGGCGCGATTGCTCCGAGGATCATTGCGGGCGGACCGCCAAGGAAGACCGTAACCGGAAGGGGACGATTCTTCCTCTCGGCTGAAGCATGATGGAACCCGCCACCTTTTCCAATCTGCCAGTGCATTCCGGTCGTCTGCCGATCAAAGACCTGCATCCGGTACATCCCAAGATTGTGTCCGTGACCGTCTGGTCCAGGATGCTCGGTATAGACGAGTGGCAGCGTGACGAACGGACCACCGTCATCCGGAGATAGTGTCAAGACTGGCAGCTGCGTCAGGTCTGGGGGTGACTGGACCGCATCGAGGATCGGTCCGCTTGAGTCGCGGCGAAGCCCAACGCGCAGACCGGCTCCGACCAACCCACGGAACTCCCAAAGTTTCGCCGGCGTCGGTGGCAGAAGTTCGGTCGCAGCGCGCGCAATCTGACGCACGAAGTCCACTGGGCGACGCCCGAACGCTAGTTCGATCCGGCGCATCGTCCCGAACAGGTTGGTCACGACGGGGAATGCGCTCCCTTTGGGTGACCGAAAAAGGAGTGCCGGCCCCCCAGCCGCGATCACCCGCCGGTGAATTTCGGCGATCTCAAGATAGGGATTCACAGGTGCGGTGACTTCTACGATCTCACCCTCGCGACGGTAGAGATCAATCAGGTCGCGAAGGCTTGTAAGGTTCATCCTAATTTCTAGTATGACTGCCGATTGGATCGGTGTGCCTGACCCGGACCACCCTTTGGGCGCGGATAGACTGGGATGGAAACGCAGTTGTTCACGATTTCCCGAGGAGAAATCTCAAAGTGACCGGA
>BJHB01000399.1:0-3216 GCA_014191415.1 Chloroflexota bacterium | reverse complement strand
CTGACGACGCTTCACTGAAGCACCAAGCGCCATGGTGATCGCGAGGCCAGCAACTCCAGCCTGAATGTGGACCACTGTCCCCCCGGCGAAGTCCTTGACGCCGAGTCCGGGGAGAAGTCCAGTTACGGTGCCCAAGGTGCCGAGGATGCCATTTGGGCTCCACACCCAGTGCGCGAGAAGGGGCCATACGATGATCGAGACAAAGACGCAGTAAAGCATCCACGCGCCGAACTTCATCCGCTCCGGAACGCCTGCGCCGATAAGCGCAAGGGTGACAGCAGCGAACATTGTCTGGAACAGCATGAACACGCTGGTCGGAACCCCATTCAGCGCAGTGCCCTTGGAGTCAAAGGCGACCGGCCAAGCGGTTTCGAGACCCGCACCAAAACCGAACTCGAATGGCTTGCCAATCAAGCCTCCGATCGTCTCGGGATTGAATGAGAGTGAGAATCCTACGAGGACAAAGAGGACGCTCATCACACCCACGGCCGAAAGGCTCTTCATGAGTGCGTGAACCACGTTCTTGGGTCGGGTCAATCCTGCTTCGAGCAACCCGATTGACGGCACCATGATGAACACCAGAAACGTTGCGAGCAGCATCCACAATGTCGCGGGCAAATTAACAGCGAGTGAAGCTGCAGAGTCCCATGCACTGACCAACTTTTCGTCCACGTTTTCTTTCCCCAGTTCTCCCCGTCGTATTGGGCGGTATGCACAACCCTCCAGCGCAGCTTTGCACTACTGGGTCCTGTGAACCGTCGCACCGATGGTAGGCGGACACCAAGCGGCGTGTAACGGGACAGGCCATACGAACATCTCTGGCGCCGATTGTGCAAACCACACAAGTCTCTCCACCCCATGGAGTTGGGTTGACACGGGGGTTATGAAAACTAATCGGTAGCCCTTAGCGTCCGCGGAGCCGCGGTAGCAGCTGCGATGTGACCTCGCCTCGGGGCCCGGCGATTCGTCGCTGACCGGCATTGCGGATAGTCTGGGAGAGAGGGGCAACCAGTATGAAGGCACTTGAAGCGGTCGTGGAAATCCTAAAGCTGGAGGGTGTTGAACTCCTTTTCGGATACCCGATGAACAACCTGATCGAAGCCGGGGCCGTCGGCGGGATTCGGCCGATCATCGCGCGGACGGAGAAGTCACTCATCAACATGGCGGATGGGTATTCACGCGCGACAAACGGACGAAAGATCGGCGTGATCACCGTCCAGGCGGGACCTGGGATTGAGAACGCCTTTGGAGGAATTGCGCAGGCGTTTGCCGATGGAACCCCGCTACTTGTGTTGCCTGGCGGCGGAGAGATGAGCAAGCATGGACTGGGCGGAGAGTTTGACCCTATGCCGAGCTTCAGGCATATCACCAAGTGGTCCGCGCGGATCCCATCGCCAGACCGGGTGCCGGTAATGTTGCGCCACGCATTTGCCCAACTCCGAAGCGGTCGCCCCGGTCCCGTCATGCTTGAACTCCCGAGAGACGTGGCGGCGATCGACTTGTCAGGGCCTCTGAACTACACTCCGCCCGCGTTCGTGCGTAGTGGCGGCGATCCCGAACCCATACGAGACGCCGCCAAATTGTTGATTGGTGCAAACCGCCCGGTGATCCATGCAGGGCATGGCGTGCTTTGGTCCGAGGCAACGGGTGAGTTGCGTGAACTAGCTGAATTGCTCGATGCGCCGGTCGTGACGACGATTGCGGGCAAGAGTGCCTTCCCGGAGACGCATCGCCTCTCGGCAGGAGCAGGTGGGCTTTCGATTGCCCACGCGGCGGCAAGGGCACTGCGAGACTGCGATGTCATTTTCGGCATTGGGTGCAGTTTTGCCCAAGGCTCGTTCTCGCCGCCAATTCCTCCCGGAAAGACGGTCATCCATGCCACGAACGACCCTGCGGATCTCGATCGCCACCTCGAGGCAGACCTTGCAATCGTCGGCGACGCTCGGATTGTCCTCCGGCAACTGATTGAAGCTGTCCACGCGCTGTTGTCGTCGGGTCACGTCCGCGCCTCACGTGACGCCTTTCACAGTGCAATTGAGGAAGCACGACAGAAGGGAGTTGCCGATCGTCACGACCAGAACACTGCATCAACTCTCCCGATCAATCCGTACAGGGTGATTTCCGAGGTGATGCGTGCGGTCAATCCGGACGAGACGATTGTTACCCACGACTCCGGCAACCCACGTGACCAGGTGCTTCCGAATTGGGTGTCGACTTCACCGCGGGGATATCTCGGGTGGGGTAAGTCGACCCAACTTGGAACCGGTCTCGGCATCATCATGGGCGCAAAACTCGCCCATCCCGAGAAGCTTTGCATCAACTTCATGGGCGACCTTGCGTTCGGGACGGCAGCAATCGAGCTAGAGACGGCGGTACGTGAGCGCATCGGGACCCTCACGATCCTGTTGAACAATTCCGTGATGGGCGGATACACCGCATACATGCCCACGGCATCGTCGACGTACCGGAGCAATCGACTGAGTGGAGACTACACAGCTGTTGCCAGGGGCCTCGGCGCTCATGCTGAGCGAGTTGAACAGCCCGGAGACCTGGCGGGGGCGATTGCCCGGGCAGTTCAGGCAACGCTGGGTGGCCGACCGGCGCTGATTGAAGCGATCACCAAGGAGGAGCCGGTCTTCCTTCGCGCCCGCGATGCCGTGCTCGGCGCTTCGCACTAATCAGAATTCCACCTGTGCGTCGGTCTGGAGGCGCGTGTCAGCGTTTCCAGACCTGTGGTGGGTGTCTGTTTCATCGTTCAAGAGCGTCTCCATAAACGACAGTATTGAAGGTGCGCTGTCGGTGCGCAAGTCACGTCTGGATTTGGTCCGAAATACGGCTTCTTTGTGGCTAGCTCAGGGGTTTCCCTGAAGTCCACCGCGGATAGGTGCGTAACACTCAGGAAGGACAAAGGCCCATTCTCCTCGCGTCTGAAGGCCACAATGAGGGAGTTGTGATGAGCATGCAGGATCTGCTGGCGGTGGAGATCACTCCGGCTCGCATGGACCTGGTCAAAGAACCTCAGCTTGCCCTCAGCCCCTCAGGAGTGGGGTTTGACGGGTCGGACCGGACAGTCTCGGAATACGGCCCCACTGCACTTTTAGAGGATTTGGCCGAGGCAGTAGGCATCGGTCCTGACGCATTTGCTCGGGAGCTCGCAACCCGGCAGACCATTGACACAATTGGTGCCAGATATGGCAAGTCTCCGATCCAGATGCG
>BJHB01000398.1:0-3220 GCA_014191415.1 Chloroflexota bacterium | reverse complement strand
GGGCTTCCTGCGCGCCGACCAAGGGTTCGACCCCACGGGTGATGCACGCATGGAAATGCTGCCACTCACGCTTGAACTGGTTGTCAAACCCGGCAGTGACAAACTTCTCGGTATGCGCGGTCCCTGCAGCCGGCCATCCTTCGCCACCGGGAAGGACGAGACCGGGGCGGGTATCTCCGGCGTGTGCGGTTCCATCATGGCGGCCATACGGTGCGGGATCAGCAGGTGACGGCTCCATCTGCTGCACGCGGACCGTTGACACATCACCCGCAATGAATGGTTGGCAGAACGAGATGCTCACGCGAATATCGGGCCCGTAGCAGGCGAACTCCTGCTGGAAACGACGCACGTCACGGATGTCAATCCAGGCGTAGTTCACCTTGGTGCCGTTCGGGAACTCGAACATCGTCCGGTAACAGAACCCGTCATCCCACGCCTCCGAAGCCACGATACCCACCGGACGGCCGAGCATTCCATTCAGTGTGTAGAGATCGTGGATCGATGATCCAGTCATAATATGGAATGCGCGTGCAAC
The DNA here is from genome assembly GCA_014191415.1 of Chloroflexota bacterium. Taxonomy (GTDB): domain Bacteria; phylum Chloroflexota; class UBA11872; order UBA12225; family UBA12225; genus UBA12225. The sequence continues at coordinate 2,685 of BJHB01000398.1, read as the reverse complement.
ACGTGGATCCGGGTTCATGCCCAGTGCCAGCTCCACGTCGGTCGCGTACTGCTGCTTCATGGACTCGACCGCTGCTGCGGGGATATCACTTGGCCGGATGACCGAGAAATAGTCCATGTAGCGTTCATTGCGGCTGTGGATGTGATGGGCTTCCACAAACCGGATCTCTCCCTTGTCGGCGAGCGGTCGGACCAGGCGCTGTGCGTACTGATAGCCCACATCGTGGCGCTTCATGTAGGCCATGAGGGTGACGGCACCGTGCTTCTCACGGGCCTCAAGCGTGGCAGCGACGAAGGCGTCGGCCTCGTCAAGACGTGAGGTGAGGGGCTTCTCCACCAGGACGTGCTTGCCGTGCCTGAGGGCCTCGATGGCGTAGGGCACGTGCGTACCCATCGGGCAGATGAGGACAGCATCGACGAGGTCGGAGGCGCACAGTGCGCGGTAGTCGGTGAACTGCGCGTGGGCCGGGACGCCGTACTCAACCCCGAGGACCGACATCGTCTCGGCAGAGATGTCGCAGAGGGCGGCGATTTCGAACTGGTGGCGCAATTGCTTGAGCGTGGGCAGGTGGATGATCTGCGAGATGGCACCGCTCCCGATGATGCCGACCCGGATGCGACCGTCGCCGGATGGCTTGGCCATGATTCTCTCTCCTCAGTTGCCTCTGGTCCCAGTGACCCGTGCGGTCACGCGGGGTGCTTGCCAATTGGCCAAACATCGTGCACGTCAAAACCTTGACATATCTCGACGTGCGGGTATTTGCGAAACCAATGACCGGCGGGTAGGCTAGCACGCGTCGCAGGGGCAGGTCGGCACCGCTTGGGGATCACCACTGAGTATTCGGGTGGCGAGGCGCATGCCAGGTGAACCTAGCAACCTTGTAACGAGGGGATTGGCATGGAATATCGGGACAAGCCGTCGGCAAACGGCGGCGCACAGGCAGCATTTCTTGGTTCGGCGGTACGGCGTCGCGGTGTACTGACCGGGGCGGGGGCGCTTGCTGCCCTGGCCACGATGGCACCGGTCGGGTTTGCGCAGGACGTGCCGCGTGCGGGACTCATGCGCGCACCGGAACCGTTTCCCAAGCGTGGGGGAACCTTGCGGTTTGGTTTTGGCGTAACGACCCCGCATTTTGACATCAACCAGGGTGGCAATGTCAGTGTCATGGCGCATTTATACAATGGGTTATTGCGCTTCAACATCGTTGATGGATTGCGGACAATTCTCCCTGACCTTTCGACCTCCTGGGAAATATCCGAAGATCAGTTGAAGTACACCTTCTCGCTGAGACCCGGGGTGAAGTTCCATAACGGGGATGTGATGTCTGCCCAAGACGTGCAGGCCTCATTCCAGCGGATCATCACGCCGCCGGAGGGGATCGTCAGCGTCAACAAGGGCAACTTTGCCGCGGTTGAAAAGGTCGAGACACTCGATCCAATGACGGTCCGGTTCACCATGAAGGCGCCATGCGCCTATTTCCTGAATGTCCTCGCTGATCCCGGAAACGTCGTCTATTCCAAGAAGACGCTCGACGAGAACAAGGGTGACCTCAGGAAAGTCGTTGCACCGGGCACCGGTGCGTTCATGTTCAAGGAACACCTTCCCGCCGAGCGCTGGGTGTTCGAACGCAACCCGAATTACTGGGATGCCGATCTTCCGTACCTGGATCGCATCGAGTTCATCCATGCCGCGGCGTGGTCTGACCGGGGAACCGGTGTGCTGTCAGGGCAACTGGACATCTCCTGGAATGTCTCGCGCGAGACGTGGGATGAGGGGGCAAAGAAAAAGGCCCAGTTCGGCACCACACGGATACCCAATTTCGGCGGGTATGACGTCATCTTCAACACGAAGAAGGGTCCGTTGGCTGACCCACGCGTGCGCCGGGCGATCCACCTCGGGGTAAGCCGGCAGGACCTGATCACCGCGTTCGAGACGCAGGAGATGATCAACCTGACCCGGTGGGTTCCCAACGGGAATGAGCTGGCAACCGTTTCCGATGTGATTGCCCGCTTGCCCGGGTATCGAGTAGGCAAGCAGGATGACATCGCTGAGGCGAAGAAGCTGCTGGCGGAAGCTGGCTACCCGAATGGCATCTCGGGGATGGAATTATTGTGCGCGTCGATTGCTCCTCATGCTGAATTGCTCGCACCAGCCTTCCAAGCGCAACTGAAGCAAAATCTCAACATTTCCTGCACCATCCGCGTCATGGAACGAGCTCTCCTGGTCGAGGATGAGCAAAAAGGCAACTTCGAGATGGTTCTCGATGCCGTGACCCACAACATCTCCGATTTGGCTCCAATCGGAAACGCGGTCTTCCGGACCGGAGCCACCCGCAACTACGGTGGCTACAGCAACGCCACGGTGGATTCGTTGCTCACCCGGTACGAGGCAGCGACATCATTCGAAGACCGGATGCAGCTGGCCGATCAAACTCAAGACGCACTTGATAACGATCCACCATGGTTCCACCTTGGATATACATTCCATTTACCCATGTGGCGAAGTGTAGTCAAGGGTCTGGCGCTCGACTACCGTGCATTTGTGCAGTGGGGGCGAACGGAAACCGCCTGGATCGATTCGTAGTCAGGTCCGATGACCCGGTACCTTGCCACGCGCTTCGCCGGTGCGATCGTCACATTGTTCGGCATCACCCTCCTGATCTTCATGGCCATGAGGGTGTTGCCG
>BJHB01000397.1:0-3243 GCA_014191415.1 Chloroflexota bacterium | reverse complement strand
GCCAAATAGTGACGGTCATACCAATCAGCGAATCCACGCCACATCTTCTTCAACATGGAAGCAGCATACGTCCCACCCCCCGTGGTTAGTCTAGAGGGAACCCTCTGGTTAAGGCGCGCCTAAGCGCTTGGATTAGGCGGATGTGTACGTCTCAGTCACGTCGCGGTGGGCCCTAACAGGGTGGCCGCGCGGATGACAGGTGGTGTTGGCGTCACGCATGATGTTGAGGGCGTCCGTGAGCAGGGTTGCTTGGCCGCTTCATCTCCATGGAAGACCAGCGACACAAGATTGCCAAACCCACGAGGTCGGCGAACACTCTGAGGCAAGATTCGTCCCGGCGCCGGCTCGGTACGTTGACGTTGTCTGCCCTGGCGGTCGCACCGGGACGTGCACTGGCCGAAGGGTCTCGGGATGTTGCAGTTACGTCCGGACACCCCGCGCGTGAAACCGCCTTACCGTGGGTTCCACGATATCCAAGTGACCGGCTCGCCGAAGAAGTGGCGTCGGTGCTGCGAGGTCGCAATGAGTCGGTTTCGATTGCAGCCGTTCATCTTCTTGATGGCACGGGCGTGGCACTCAACGCCGACGACGTAGTCCCACCAGCAAGCCTTTTCAAGTTGAATATCCTCGCGGAGACGTACCGACAGATCGAACGCAACCGTGTCAAGTTGGCGCAGATGATCACGATCCTGCCGGAGGACGTAGCTCCGGGTGCAGGCATCCTTCAGGATCGTATTGGTGAAGCAGTCTCGGTCGGCGAGGCGCTTTCACTTATGATCGGCATCTCGGACAATACGGCTGCCTTCGCATTGTTGCGCACCATCTCGAGCCGGAGACTCAACGAGTGCACAAGGGAGCTGGGGATGTTGCGAACTTGGTTCTACGTTGACGAGCGCCCCGATGAGACGTCAGCTGGTGATGTCGTCACGATGCTTCGCGCCATCATCGACGGCACGATTGCTTCGCCTTGGGGCACGGACCAGATGCTTGAACTCATGACCCAGGTCCAGTCATCGGCGTGGATCCGGTCGGGCCTTCCACCCGCGACCCGACTTGCCCATAAGAGTGGCCAGTTGGAGGGGATCCGCAATGACGCCGGCATTGTGTTTGGGCCGACGGGACCGTATGCACTCGCAGTTCTCACCCACGACCTTTACGACCCTGCCGTAGGTGAGCAAATCATTACGGCGGTCACGCGCGTCGTCCACCGTTACTTCACAGGCGCTTGAATTGGACTAGAGCCTCCTGCGAATTGGGAAACGCGTGGGCCTTAGACGTGATCGGGCAACCAGAGGGGGGCCATTCTTTGCCCGAGGTGGTCCTCACGCACGTGCTACGCTGCCGTCCGGTCCGGCGGCGTTTCCGGACCGGTGGAAGGAACCCCTTGTGAAAATCATTGACATCAAGGTTGCCGTAATTGGTGATCGTCCAGATGACCCGGACGCCTTTGACACGCATTGTTCGCCCATCGTCCGGATTGTGACCGATGCCGGGATCGATGGGTATGGGCAGGTTGAGTCGAGCAAGCCGTACCTCAAGCCCCACATCCTCTACTACCGTGACGCCCTTATTGGCATGGATCCCACGGACGTTGAGCGATGCATGCTTCGGATCCGTCGACGTGGGAGCTTCAAGCCTTGGGGTGCATCTGTTTCGGCCATCGAAATGGCACTTTGGGATGTAGCCGGGAAGGCCGCGAACCTTCCGGTGCACAAGCTGCTTGGAGGCAAGGTCCGCGACAAGGTCCGCGTGTACAACGGCAATGTGCGCTTTCCATTGCGGGACCAGTCACCCGAGGCATACGCGGAAAACATGCAGATGATGAAGGAGTCCCCCGAGGGCTTCACGATCATCAAGCAGGGAGTGAGCTACCACTCTGGCATGCCGAACTCAGTGCCTAACTTTGCGTACTCCTACGACCGCGTCGACGACCCTTCGCGCGGCGGGTTCGCAGGATCGCGTGGTCTCCTTACCGAACAGGGCCTGAACCACATCATCCGGTGTGTTGAGGCAATGAAGAAGGTCACCGGAGAATCGATCGGGTTGGCACTCGACTGTGGTCCCGGGTGGACCATTCCCGATGCGATCAGGTTCGGTCGGGCGATGGAACCGCACAACATCATGTGGATCGAGGACATCCTTACCGGTGACTACGTGCCATGGGTGAATGCATCGGCCTATCGCGAAGTGACCCAGGCGACCTCCACTCCTGTCCATACCGGTGAACAGATCTATCTCCGCCATCATTTCAAGGAACTGTTTGAGAAGCAGGCCGTCAGGGTAGTTGGACCGGATCCGGCCGACGTGGGCGGGCTAGCCGAACTCAAGTGGGTTGCGGAATATGCGGACCTTCATGGGATCCTGATGGCGCCGCACGGGACTCTTGATGGCGTGATTGGCTTGGCCGGCCTCGTGCAAGTCTCGGCCACCCTGCCTCACAACTTCATCGCTTTCGAGTACCCGGTCGCGCGTCCCTCGTGGTGGTACGACATCGTGGACGGCTTGCCGGACCCGATTGTCAAGGACGGCTTCATCGACGTCTGGGATCGCCCAGGGCTAGGGGTCACCTTCCGTGTGAATGAGGCACGTAAGCGCCTTCATGCATCGGACAAGGGGTTCTTTGACTGATCGTGTAAGGCGCTCACTTCGCTAGGGCCATAATGTGCATCTGGAGCTCGCCACAATCGTTCCCCTGTCAGGGTGGGTTGTGGCGTTTTCCGGTTGTGCTGGTTTCGCACGGCGGTGACCTAGCGGGATCCGGCTCCTGCGATCGCAGGCACGTGTGAGCCGATGAACGACAGGATCCGGGCAAGCACCATTGCCCAGGTTTCTCTGTCGTCCAGGAAACCGGGTGCACCTTCCTCGATGAAGACGGTTTCGAGCGGAACACCCATTCGGGCCAAGGTATTCGCATAGCGCGCCACCGGCGCGAATGGAACGGTGGGGTCTGACCGGTGATGGACGATCATCGTTGGCGGGATGACGTCTGACAGGTTGTACTGGGCCGAGTAGCGGAGATAGCGCGCGATTTCCCGGTTCGCCGGTCCAAGACCCACCAAATAATCGTTCAGGTACTTCGGAAACTCGGTGGTGCTAGCCGCGTGCCTCCGCATCGCAAACAAGTCCACGGGTGCCGACACCAGGATTACACCAGGGATTGCACCCACCGGTTCATCGCGCACCGCGCGCAGGGCGTGAAGCGCCGCACTGCCTGCTCCCAGAATGAACGGATCCCGACGTGAG
>BJHB01000396.1:0-3261 GCA_014191415.1 Chloroflexota bacterium | reverse complement strand
CGACATTCGCACCGGCAAGTGGGGTGCGTGGGGTTGGTCGCCACGACTGGTTAGCTCCAAACCGTACGATCACGTTCGATGAACGCGGAACGTACCGCCCCTCCTTCCGGCCCGGAACATTCTGACCCGCCGCCCAAGAATCGCCGCGGTCGGGAACGAGTTGAGGCATCCACCACGTTCACCCGTGAAGAGGTCCGCATGCCTGATGGGAGGCGGTTGATCTACTACAGTTTTCCCGGCGCCGAAGGTGCCAGGACGCCGGGGCGTGATGGGGATCAATCCGGTGTCTGAACGGAGATGGAACCCGATCCTGCGTGAATGGGTCATCACCGCGACGCACCGCCAGGATCGCACTTTCCTGCCACCTCGAGACTACTGCCCGCTCTGTCCGACATTGCCCGATGCTTCAGTGCCTACCGAAGTGCCGGCTGCAACGTATGAGATTGTGGTTTTCGAGAACCGGTTCCCGTCGCTACATCCAGTCGCGCCGGAAGCCGCAATCGAGGCAACGGAACTGTATCCAGTTGCCCCGGCTAACGGTGTCTGTGAGGTTGTCCTCTACACCTCCGATCATGACAGTACCCTCGCAGATCGGTCGGTCGAAGAGATCGATCAACTCATACAAGTCTGGACCGACCGTTCGGTTGATCTCGCCTCGCGTGCGGACGTCGAGTACGTCATGCCATTCGAAAACAAGGGGGCGATCATCGGCGTGACCTTGACGCACCCGCATGGTCAAATCTATGCGTTCCCGTTCGTGCCCCCGAAGATTGCCCAGGAGTTCGCATCGGGGAAGGCTCACCGAGAGGCGACCGGGTCCTGCCTATTCTGCGACGTCGTTGAGGAGGAGCTCCGAGACGGCCGACGTGTGATCTGGGAGAACACGTGCTGGGTTGCTTTCGTGCCATTTTATGCCCGTTGGCCGTACGAGGTGCATGTCTACGCAAAGGCGCACGTGCTGTCTCTTGCCAATCTCACTGAGGATGAGCGGTACGCCCTTGCACAGGCGCTCAAGGCTGTCCTTTTGAAGTACGACAACCTATGGAACTTTTCAATGCCATATCTGATGGCGGTTCATCAGGCGCCGTGCGGCGACGTGGACGCAAGTAGTTTCCACCTCCACGTGGAGTTCTACCCGCCCCACCGGACCCCGGTGAAGTTGAAGTACCTTGCTTCGGTGGAGACGAGTGCCGGGACCTTCATCAACGACACCTTGCCCGAGGAGACGGCTGCCACGTTGCGCGCCGTGCTGCCTCACGGTGTGCCAGACCTTGCGGCCGTCCCTTTGTGGCGCACCAAGGGTGTCGCTGGACTGTGATGCCCATTTCTTACTCAATGCCCCGCTACCAAGGTTCAGGGTGGAGGCGAGGCACCAACCAGGACGAATGGAGTCAGGCATGACGAACCTACCCGCCGTGGAGGCATTCCGTGAGGCATTTGGCGCGGCGTTCGGATCGCCTCCAGACCTGATCGCGCGTGCCCCGGGGCGCGTCAACTTGATTGGCGAACACACGGATTACAACGACGGGTTCGTCATGCCGATGGCCATCGACCGCGAGGTGCGAGTGGCGGTGCGACGCCGTGCCGACCGGCTGGTCCGACTGGTTTCGGTGAACTATCACGCCCATTCGGAGTTCACCCTGGATGAAGTGGTGCACGATCCTGACCAGACCTGGAGCAACTACGAACGCGGGGTCGTGCAGATTTTGTTGGAGAGCGGTGCGTCCCTGGGTGGGTTCGACATGGCCATAGTCGGTGACGTCCCTGAGGGTGCCGGGCTGTCGTCATCGGCGGCCGTCGAGGTTGCAACCCTGACCGCATTGAATTCGCTGTTCGGGCTCGGATTAGCGCCGTTTGAGGTGGCAAAGCTGGGTCAGCGCGCGGAACGCGAGTTTGTCGGCGTGTCGTGCGGAATCATGGATCAGGCAATATCGGCGGTTGGGCGTGCGGGTCATGCGATGCTGCTGGACTGCAGGTCGCTTGAAACGACCCTCGTCCCGCTGGGGTCCGATCTTGCCGTCGTGGTGACGGATACGGCAGTGACCCGGGGTCTGGTGGGTTCGGCGTACAACGACCGGCGGGCCGAATGTGAAGAGGCCTCGGCGCACTTTGCGACGGTCTATCCCGGTGTTCGTGCATTGAGGGATGTCAACGAGGCGCAATTCCGTGCTCACGCGCATGAACTGACCGATGTAGTCGCCAAACGGGCCCGGCACGTAGTCACCGAGAACGCGCGCGTCATCAACGCCGGTGAGGCATTCCGGCGTGGTGACCTCCCGGAGGTCGGGAGACTGATGTATGCCAGTCATGAAAGCCTTCGGGACGATTTCGAGGTGACGGTCCCGGAACTCGACCTCCTTGTTGACCTCTCTCGATCAAAGACAGGTGTGTTCGGGGCCCGCATGACAGGGGCCGGGTTCGGCGGCTGCATCGTCGCCCTCGTCAAGCCCGATGCCGTGGCCTCCTACGTGGAACAGGTGGCAACTCAGTACCGCACCGAAACCGGGCTCACGCCACGGGTGTTCGTGTGTACTGCGACTGATGGTGCGGGTGTGATCGGGTAGGGCGCCGTTCACTGGCGTTGCGAGGTCACAATCGGTCTCGCCACGCCAGTGATTCGCACGTCCGACGGATCAGATGCGTCGGATGAGTGCGACGACTTTCCCTTGTACGAGCAGGTCTTCGGACCGCACGTAGATCGGTTCCATCGTCTGGTTTGCGGGTTGCAGTCGGACAAGGTTTCCCTCACGGTAGAAGCGCTTCAGTGTTGCTTCGCCCTTCTCACTGGAACCACTGGTGATGAGGGCAACGACGGTATCTCCATTTGATGCGGTGGATCCGGGCCTGATGATCACGATGTCACCGTCGGCGATAAGGTCCTCAACCATGGACTGACCGCGGACACGAAGGGCGTATGAGGTGTCGTCGGCGATGTCGAGTCCCACTTCGATCACGTCGGATGGATCTGAAATCGCTTCAATCGGGGCGCCGGCTGCGATCCGACCGTGGATGGGAACCCGGACCGTCGACCGGGAACGATCGAAATCGATCACTGTCCTTCCGGATGCGTCGTCCGTGTCGTTGGCGGATGACACGAACCCGAGCGCCATCTCCCCCTCGGGAGTAAGGCGAACACCGCGCGCGGTGTTCGGATCGCGGACGAGGAAACCCTTCTTGTCCAATGCCGTCAAGTGATAGTCGATGTGACCCGTGGAACCGATGTCCATCTTCCTGCCGATTTCGCGGTTCGTCGGCGGGCGT
>BJHB01000395.1:0-3263 GCA_014191415.1 Chloroflexota bacterium | reverse complement strand
CGCCGATTTGATGAGCGTCAAATCACTCATTGACCGCCTCGTTGGTGAACCGATCATAGTGACCTGGAACGAGGCGTCTTGGGATGTGGTTCCGAACGACCTCGTTGACCATCTGCGAATTGGCGTTGATCAGAACAAGAGGCCTACTGCTTACCTTGGCCGGGACGGATTGATCGAACTTTCCGGGAGGATTGCAAGGTTGGCCGAGCGTTTGCCTGATGCCCCGCGAGACAAGGCTGGGGCTGTCCTGCCGGTCGATGTGCCTAGGACTGCGGCAGCCGTCTGGGCAGCAGCAAACGAGGAGGGTGTTGCACGGCGATTGGTTATTGTCTGGACTGACGAGGAACCAGAGATTGACGAAGACAAGCGCCGTGCATTCGGACTGCCTACAGTCACGCCTCGCCGGCTGGCCCCATCCGTCACTCCGGTCCCAGCTGGGACGAGGAGTCCGACTGGCATACCGCGCCCGGTGATATAGGCATCAGCGAGAGGCACCCTAGCTGATTTCTTCGCGATTGCCGATAAGAGCGCGACTGACTACGGCTTACGTACTCGTGCCAGAAGGTAGACCCCGCTTCACACAATCATAGGCCGATGCGTTCGTCAAGCAGATGCATCACTGCAATAGCGTTCTCGATGGCACTACGCTCGAATTCGACCCAAGCAGATAGTGGGACGAGCTTTTCAGCCTGTTTTATGCACTCCTCCCATTCGAGCCGATGACGATCCCGGATTGACAAGACAGTTGCGTCAATTCCGGGTGCAAGTAAGTCCGTTGGTTCCGCCTGTCTCAAGTCGGCATTGTGACGCACATAGGTTGCTTCGGCAATCCATGGATCAGTCTGGGGTAGCACGTGCATGACAAGTGTGTTGAGTAGCCGACTCACTGGGGCCATGAGCACCCAAGGCGGTGCATCCCCGTAGGGCACGTTTTCAGGATTTAGGTTTCGGTCTGGCTCCGACACTGTCAAACGGTCGGCCAGTAGCCAGACGCCGTGGTGGGCTGCCCGCTCTTCGGGAAATGGAGGCAGGTGTTTCAGGATGTGGGTCCAGTTTGCGATGTCGGCCATGATGTGGGCGAGATACCCGTAGAGCCAGACGCGTGACCTGCGTGATCCATGAAGGTCTGACAGGTTAGGCGGCCTCTCTCTCAAGCACGCATCTACAACCGACCATGTCGACCAAGTGTCCGGCTCTTGGTCATCGTAGAAGTGAGACGACCGCTTATCAAAGGAGTCGAACAGCCGGATTGCGTCCGGAGCGACACCACCGGCGAAAAACGCCTCATTTTCGGACACGATATCTGCGTGTAGTCGCGGCGATTCTCTTGCAGTCGCATCGCGAGTGCGAGCGAGGAGGGCCCAGTGGCAGCGCACTCGTGGCATAACCCGAAGATGATATGACCGGTTTACTGCAGTAACCCCATCTTCATCAAGACCCCTAGTATTGGGTCGCCTTGTGAAATCAGGATCGCCTCCCCACAGGGGAGGCGACTGGACCACCAGTTGTACCGACGCGCACCCTATTCAAGTTCGGGCTCGGCAACGTCGTCTTCTGCGCAGTAGTCCTCAACCTCCGTTGCGATCTTCGGCTCGTCAACGACAGTTTCGGAAGCACCTGTACTGCCTGTTGGAATTGGCCCGAGGTTGAATGTGACCATTTGGGAGCGGTCAACACCGGCTCTCGTGTCATTGATTGCGAGAATGACTGGTTCTCCGGACAATGGGAGTGAGGTTACGCGTCCCGCGCAGGCGTCAAAAACAGCGTTGGCAACAGCCGCTGGCGTGGGGACAATTGGAACTTCGCCGACCCCGCGCACACCGTAGGGGCCATCTATCGCAGGAACCTCGACGAGAACACACTCGATGTTCGGCGCATCAAGGGCGGTCGGCATGCGGTAGTCGAGCAGGCCTGGGTTTCGAAGTCGTCCTTGTTCGTCGTAGACATACCCTTCAGTAAGTGCCCATCCGATCCCCTGAACGACGCCACCTTGGATCTGGCCTTCGCATGCCGTTGGGTTGATTGCCCTTCCAACATCCTGGGCGGCGACGACGTTGACTACCTGAACCGCTCCGGTTTCCGGGTCAACCTCAACCTCGACAAGTTGCGTGGCAAACGCTGGCGCCCGGAGGAGGTGGGTCACCTCGCCGGTTCCGACGACTGGCCCATCACCCGAACCGGTCGCGCTGCGCGCTACCTGGCCTACGGTCAGTCGAACTGACGGGTCGGACCGAACCCAGAACTCTCCGTCACGGTAGTCGACTTCATCGGCCGGGCACCGGAATTGCTGCGATGCGCGCTGCTTTAGTTTTGTCCTCGCGTCGATGGAAGCCCGGTAGACGGCGGTACCAAGGCTGTATGTGATGCGGCTACCGCCGGTGGGGTTGTTGAACGGCGCGGTATCGGTGTCCGGTTGGACGATATTGACACGTTCAAAAGGTATCTGCAGTTCCTCGGCGGCGATCTGGGCCATGGTCGTCCGCGTGCCGGCGAGGTCAACGGCTCCGGTCACAATGACTGCCGACCCGTCTTCACCGATGTTCACGTGGGCCATCGAAGTCCCTACGCCACCACCCCACAACCCACATGCGACTCCGCGACCACGTAACCAACCTGGTCTTGACGAGGCCGCTTTTGGCGATGCCCACACCGGGTGGTTTTCGATGGCTTCCAAGGTCTCTCGGAACCCAATTCGTGGGTACGGGACATCAGACGGGTTGCGGTCACCTTCACGAACGGCATTCTTTAGTCGTAACATGACAGGAGACATTCCCAACTTGCTCGCAAGCATGTCAAGCGCACTTTCAACGGCGAAGGCACCTTGTGGTCCGTTCGGCGCCCGATATGCACCTGTGCTTGGGCGATTGGTAAGAACGTCGTACCCATCATAGGAATATGCGGGAACAATGTAGGGGCCAAACCCGCAGTTGATCCCGCCTACAGATCCGCCGCCCGGATACGCACCGACATCCCAGATGAACGCTGCCCGTGCACCAAGCAAGGTTCCATCTTTGCGGGCGCCCAACGTGACATGCATGACCGCGTCAGGCGCAGGTCGGGTTGCACGGAGCACTTCCGAACGCGTCAGCTGCATCTTGACGGGCCGTCCCGCGGAATAGGCGAGGAGCGTGCAAATCGGTTCCAGGGTCATCGCGCCCTTGGCACCGAAACCGCCACCAATTTCCGAGGCGGTGACACGAATTCTCCGGGGGGGGATTTTGAGGAACCCTGAGAGCCCACCGCGGACTCCAAACTGGCCTTGG
>BJHB01000394.1:0-3272 GCA_014191415.1 Chloroflexota bacterium | reverse complement strand
TCCACGCGCGTGCTGACCCACGTCCTTGCATGTTCCCCCCTTACGGTATCCATGCCCGACGGAAGTTCGCTGCACTTGGCGCCAACAATCCGGCCTGACAGTGATCGGCGGCCTGGGCACGCGGAAGTGATCATCGGTGTTCACGACCACGCTGCACGTCCGGTTAACGACCTCGAGGTAAGACTTGTGCTACGGAGCGACGCGTTACCGGGAAGCGACCCGTCAGCCGTGACGAACGCAAATGGGACTGCGCGAGTGCGCGACGTCTGGCTTCCTGACCTGATACAAGTGACTCGGGACGGACTTAGACTGCCGATCGCAGTTGCCCCGTAAACCCCAACAGCCGCAAGGTATTCACCTCGCTATCGAGAGCAGGCCGACCACACCAGTTGTGGCTGTGGCATTACGGAACCTTCGTGGGCGCTGCAGTCGCCGCGGGCGGGGCCGATCCGGAGGGTTGCGATGGAGGAGATGGGGCCCCGCATGTCGGGACGAGAAACGAAGCAAGTAACCAGACTGCACAGATCCTGACCCACAAGCCAACCCTACCGCCAGTGATTGCAATGCGCATTGGTTTCACCACACTGCCCTCCATACAAATGCACCAGGAGTGAGCCAAATTTCCCTGACTACATCAACGCACATCGTCCCACATTCAACGCCAATTGCAGTCCCCAACCAGACGGGCGTTGGCCCCGAAATGCACTTGCCATCGCGGATCCCTGGCAATCTCGTCCACGCAACTGACCCCAATTGCACTACGCGCATGTCCCGGCTAAGATGCGCGGGGGCCGTCGCCAGACAGCAGGACGCACGTCGCCCATGGGAAAGACAAATGGACCGCACCATCATCAACTTGGCTGCTTCACGCCTCACGCGTCGAGCCGCGATTGCCACGGCAGGGTTTGGGGGACTGATCGTTGCCGCGTGTGGAGGCGACGCTGCCCCCGCGGCGGCGCCCACGGCAGCAAAGCCCGCCGCAACGGCGGCAGCGGTGCCAGCTACCGCTGCGCCCGCGCCGACAGCCTCGAAGGCTCCCGTGAAACTGCGGGTGATCGAGCGCACCCCTTCTGAAGAGGAGATCATGGGGCTACGCATCCCCATCTTCATGAAGGCGAACCCATCAATCACGGTCGATGTCGAACTGGTTCCATCGGCCGAACTGATCACCAAGCTGCAGACGATGGCAGCCAGTGACACCTTGCCAGACAATGGGCATTCGTACCTCGGGAACCAGAGTTACCACAACTTCGCCCTGGGCAAGGCATTCATCGATATCGAGAGTTACATCGCCCGGGACAAGATTGACCTGAAGCAGTGGTTCCCGGCCCTGGTGGAACTGATGCGCATCGACGGAAAGTTGCATGGTCTGCCCTACAAAGGTCAGGTGCTTGGCGCGGGGTTCTACTACAACATCGACCTGTTCGAGAAAGGTGGCGTGGCGGTACCGACCGACGCATGGACCACCGACGACCTCATGAAGGCCGCGCAAAGGCTGACCGTACGGCAGGGAAATGACACGTCGCAGTTCGGGTATTCCATCCAGACGTGGGGTGGCGAGAACCTCACCGCACACCTTCGCGCCTTCGGCGCTGACCCGTATTCGGATGGAGGGAAGAAGTCCACCCTCGATTCACCAGCCTCGCTGGAAGCCTTCCAATGGTACGAGAACCTGTTCCAGCGCGAACGGGTGATGGCACCGTTGGCCGATACACCGGCACTGTTTGTCGATGGCAAGGTCGCGATGGTCGGACGAGCCTACTTCAACTTCAAGACCGACCCAATCCTCGCGAAGGTCGGCGACAAGTTCAAGTGGGATGGCGCGATGATGCCGAAGAATGCCAAGACCGGAAAGCGGGGAGGCATGTTTGCGGGCGATGGGAATTCAATCACCCGCAACAGCAAGGCACCGGACGCGGCCTGGGAACTGCTGAAATTCATGACCGACAAGGAATTCGGTGTGGGCCTTGCCCTCCAATCGAAGGGTTCAACCACTCCCGGTGGACGTCCTGACGTGTACAGCGACGAGCGGATCCTGAACCACCCACGCTTGCCAAAGCAGACCCAGAAGGCGCAGCTGGCGTCTGTCACCGAGATCAATGAGCCAGCGTCACTTCCGTACAACTTCCGTGCGCCTGACGTGGAGGGAACGCGCGACCCTGAAATCACCAAGATAACCACGGGCGGTGCAAAGGCGGAGATTGGCTTCCTCAAGGACCTGAATGCACGCATCCAGGTCATCCTCGACAAGCCCCGTCCGTAACCAATCGCGCTCCAGTCCCGGCGCCTCACCGGATCCACGGTGGGGCGCCTCTGTTCCAACATCAGGGACATGTCGCTTGCGGAAGCGGAGAACGGATCACCATGCGGATTACCAAGGTTGACACGATCCGGCATCCTGCGTTCCCACGCTTCACATGGCTGCACCTGCATACCGCCGATGGTCACGTTGGTCTCGGCGAGGTTGGTCACTTCTCGACAGCCGCTGAGGCGATCGTGCACGACCTGGCCCCGCGGTTCCTCATTGGTGAGGATGCGACCCGGATCGACCATCTCTGGACAAAGATCCACGACCATCTGGCGATCTTCACCATGGGTGGGTCGGAGATGCGCGCACTCGGCGCCATCGATGTGGCACTCTGGGACCTGGCAGGCAAACGACACGGCGTTCCCATTTACGAACTGCTGGGCGGAGCGAGCCGTGACACGATTCCCGTCTACAACACGTGCATCGGGTCGGACCCGATCCCAGACAACCGGCGGTTCCTCGAGGATGCCGGATCCCTCGCCGCCGAACTCGTCGACGAGGGCTTCGGATGCATGAAGATCTGGCCGTTTGATGCGTTCGCCGCCCCATCGCACGGGCAGCTGCTGTCAAATAGCGATCTTGATGCGGGCCTCGCACCCGTTCGGGCTATCCGGGACCGGGTCGGCGATTCCATCGGGATCGCAATCGAACTGCACGGGTTCTGGAACCTTCCATGCGCGCTCAGGATTGCCGACGCACTCCAACCCTACCGGATCCAGTGGATTGAAGAGGCCTTGTCGCCCGAAAGCCTCGGGGCACAGGTTGCCTTCGCGAAGGCGTGCCATGCCCCAGTCGTCTCGGGGGAGCGTCTCGTCACCCGGTTCGCTTTCCGAGGATTGCTAGAGGCCGGTGGTGCGACGATCGTGAATCCCGATCTCACTTGGACGGGCGGACTTGGTGAACTGAAGCGAATTGCGACAATGGCCGAGGCATTCCGCATCCCCGTCAAGCCGCATAACGAGGG
>BJHB01000393.1:0-3279 GCA_014191415.1 Chloroflexota bacterium | reverse complement strand
GGACTTGCACCCATTTATCGGACAGTCATGGGTTTGGGAGCGGACGGGGCAGACGGTTGGGAGGCTTCGAAGGCGACGGGGCTGAGGTAGCCAAGGCTCCCGTGCCGACGGTGCGGGTTGTACCACGTTTCGACAGAGGCGAAGATGGCTTGGACCACGTCGGCCCGTGAGGGCCAGGGTCGCCGGTGGATGAGCTCGACCTTCAGGGTTGCGAAGAAGGTCTCCGCGACGGCGTTGTCCAGGCAGGTGCCCGGCCTCCCCATGGAGCAGGTGATGCCGGCCTGTCGCAGGAGTGCCTGGAAGGCCCGGGCGGTGTAGGTGCTGCCACGGTCGGAATGATGGACAAGTTCCTGGCCCCTGGCCGGTCGCCGGCGGTGCAGGGCCATGCGCAACGCGTTCCCGGTCAGTGTGGCGTCCAGCGCCGCAGACGCGCCCCATCCGACGACCCGTCGTGACCGGAGGTCGATGACGACGGCGAGGTGCAGCCAGCCCTCGCCGGTGCGGATGGCGGTGGTGTCGGCCACCCAGACGTGGTTGGTGCGGGAGATCCCGCTGACGGCGAAGGCACGACGGACCAGGTCGGGCGCCGGAAGGGCACGGGCCGGAGCGCCCACGCCCCGGGCACCCGGGCGGGCACGACGGCCGTTGCGCCGGCAGCCCCGCAGGCGGAGGCCGGCCATCAGCCCGGCGATGCGACGCCGGCTGCAGCGGATGCCGTGCGCGACGAGGTCGGCATGGATGCGGGGACTGCCGTAGGTGCCCCGGCTGCGGGCATGGCAGTCCTGGATGGCCACGCACAACGCATCCGAGGCCACCCGGCGCGGGTTGGTGGCTGCGAGGCGCCGGAGGCGGTCCTTCCATGCGTAGTACCCCGAGCGGGAGACACCCATGGCCTGGCAGAGGGTGGCGACTGGCCAGCGTGACGCCAACCGGGCGACGGACGCGAACCGCAGTGGCGTGGGGAGATCCGCCTGGTCGCCCTGGTCGCCCTGGTCGCCAGTGCCGGGCGGGACGGTCACCGCCTGCCCCGTTCGGCGGAGATGCCTTCGCTGGCGACGATGCGGAGGGCGTCGCGCAGGATCGCGATCTCGCGAAGGAGGAGGCGGTTGTCCGCCCGCAGGCGGACCAGTTCGGCCTGCACGGTCTCTGAGGTTCCCTCGTGCAGCTGGTGCAGCTGGCGCGGGTCGTGGCGGGCCTGGGCGATCCAGTCGCGCAAGCTATCAATGCTGATGCCCAGTTCCCGGGCAACATGGCTCACGGGAACGTTGCGGGACCGGGTCAGCAGGACCGCCTGATGGCGGAACTCCGCGGAATACGGGGCAACGTACGGCCGGTTGATCGGCATGGGCAGATCAGCGAAGGTGGCGGTGGTAGGTCCCGGCTGGTCGGTGGCGGACGTTCCCGGTCCCTGTGCGGGTACCGGCACGGGGACAATGCGTCGACGGGCCATGATGTCTCCTTGCCCGGCCAGTGTGGCCGGTGCGCTGGCGACTGTCCACTATTTGGGTGCAAGTCCACTTGGGACTGGTTCGATGGGGTGGTTCGCCGGGGATGACGGGTCAGGGTGCGTTCCCGTTCAGGTCCCCAACGACCGCTACGACATAACCTGCACACTATGAACTGCTGCCAGGGCGCGGAATGTCCAACGATCTCTTTTGTACTTGACGGGACACAACTTACGGCGTGAACCCACGTCTCGGCGTCACCCCCGTGGCGCCGTATCGGGCGCACGTGGCGCGCGGCACACGTTCTGTGGACGTGGAAACTGCGTTGGTCGTGATCTCTTGGGTGCGCCGCGCTGCCGGAATGGCCATCGTGGCAGCGCCGGCAGCTATCGGGGCGGGAGTTGCCATCGCGTGGGCATCTGGCGACGCGGTGCCACTTGTTGATCCGGTTTCGGTCGCTGGCCTCGGTCTTGTAGGAACGGCTGCCGGGATCTCGAACGTCGTGTGGCGACGATTCCCGACCCGAGGCCGACCGCCAAGGAACAGCGGAGATTCGGCATCGTCGGAGCAGGATACGGGGTCAGACCCTCGCCCATGACGGCACGATGGCTTATCACCGGCGCGTGGGGCACGGTCGCGGTTCTAGTGGCGTGGGTGGTTGCGAATCGCATTGTCGGGGTGTCCACGGGTTCGGTGAGGCCAGGTTTCCTGCTGATCATTGGCGCCGTCGTGGTCGGAATTGTCCTCGCCGCCTGCACTTGGGGGACCGAGTGGGGGCGCCAAGTTAATGGATGGTCGCTTGCCGTAGCGCGTGATCCGGACTTGTGCAACGTGCGATTCATCGCGACCATCGCTGCGGTAGTACGCCTCACCGTCCTGTTTCGGGTGCCAGTTTTCGTGATAGGCGATAGCGGGGGCTATGTTGAAGCGGCCGGAACCATTGCCCGCAACGGCTCGTTCGGGCCTCTACTCGGGATCTATCCGCCTGCGTACTCAATCTTCCTTGCCATTGTTTGCGCAGTGCTTGGGCCGGATTTCCTAGGTCCCGTTGCGGTGCAACATGCTCTCGGCATCATCACATCAGTCGCGACATATCGCGTCGCGCGTGCCGCACTCCCGCCTGGTTGGGCGTTGGTTCCGGCCCTCGCGACAGCGATGAACGGCTATTTGCTGATCCTAGAGCACGGGATTTATACGGAAGCGCTTTTCGTACCACTATTGGTGGTGGTGGCGTGGATGGCAACGCGACTGCTCGGACTGGTCGGTTCCAAGGGATGGCTGTTGGCAGCAGCCACTGGCGCTCTCATGGCAATTGCATCGCTGACGCGCCTGGTGCTGCAACCATTCCTCATGGTCTTGGCTGGTGCAATGCTGATAGCCGACGGTTGGCCCCCTCGTCATGATGCGTGGAGGCGTGTCGCGGTGCTGATCGGTGCATTCGTCGTCACGGTGTCGCCGTGGCTGGTGCACAACATAATCGTTCACAGGTACGTCGGATTGAGCAACGGGACTGGGGTGAGTGCCTTGCTTCCCCGCCTCTGGGAGGAAGAGGCAACCTACGCGTGGGCGAACCCGGCTCACCCCGATCCGATCGTGCGCTCTGTCACGATCGCTCTTCAGGATGAACGCGATCACGGTTCCTCCTATTGGCAAGCCTATCTCCGCGTGCAGCGGGACTTCCCCGGCCTGAATGCCTCCAATCTGGTTGCTGCGGCTGGAATTGACGTCATAGTGCGTCACCCAGCGCTGTTCGTGGACCGTACCTGGTTCAGGTGGCGTCGCCTCTGGGCCGGTGGATTTGCACGTGAGACGGTGAATGACTTGTATGGTGAAC
>BJHB01000392.1:0-3281 GCA_014191415.1 Chloroflexota bacterium | reverse complement strand
CTTCATCCGGATCACGCCGGGACTGGCCCGGCACCTGAAAGCCGGGCGAGTGTCTCCCGTGCACGCCACCGTGGATCGGCAAGCGCGGCGGTCAGCTCGCTGCCGGTCCGGAGACCGGTCTGTTGCGGTGCGGTGAGCCCATCAACGTACTTGGCAACCTCGTCGTGTTCGGCGTGCGACCATTCCGGGTAACGTCCGCCGAGGTGCGCCAATGCGTCCTGGAGCATCTTCCCGACCCCCCGCCCCGGTTGCCCCTGCCAGGTCGCGTTCCAGTCGGCACGGGGAGACAGGGTCTCCAGCATGACCGCACAGGCGCGACGGATCCGCAGCCGTGCTGCCGCGAGGTGTTCGTCGAGTGCCTCCCGCTCGATTGCCCGGGCGCGGGATACCGACGCCCTGACCGCCGCCGACGCCTGTGCGTCCAGTGTCCCGGCCATGGCCGAACGGCTGGAGGCATCCGGCACCCACCCGGACCACGCGTCGACCAGGTCACCCGTCCCGCGCCAGTCGGTCAGGGGAATCGTGTCCCCCCGACTCCCTGCCCACGCCACCCGTGATTGGCGGAACGGGCCGTCACTGGCTTGTCCGGCAACGACGGGGAGGGGTGTCCCCTGCATTGCACCGGTGATGGTTGCGTCCACTTCGTCCCAGAGCGCGGTGCCCGGGCCGAACGGGCGGGCGTCGGCATGGAGTTCCAGTGCCTGCTGGGTCAGCGCAATCCGGTGCGTTCCCGACGGGGTCACCAGCCTCCAGACACCGTCGTCAAGCACCCGGGCAGAAATCCCGGTGCCGGTCGCGTCGAGATGGGCGAGGGCGGAGGCGATGTCCGCTCGGGTGACCGCGGGCGGTGGTTCGGGTGATCCGTCCAGCCGGCGCAGTTCCTCAAGGGCGGCGGTATCCGAGGTCGTGTACGCGCTGGCGGTCATCGTGTCGCCACGGATCCGGTCGGCGTCGCTCTCAAGCTCACGCAGGGCCGCCTCGAGGTCTGATGGACGAAGGCGCCTGACCAGCAGTTGCCTGGCTTTCGCCAGGATGGGCTGCATCGGCCCCACAAAGTCCTTGAACAGGTTGCACCGGGCGTCCAGGACCTCGTAGACCCGCCGGTCGATGCTGTCCTCGATGTAGAAGTTCCGGATGGCGATGTCCGCGAACTTCTGCCCGATGCGGTCGATACGCCCGATCCGCTGCTCAATCCGGCTCGGGTTCCACGGCAGGTCGTAGTTGATGAGGGCACCGGCGGCCTGGAGGTTCAGGCCCTCGCTCGCTGCGTCGGTGCACAGCAGGACACGGATCTCCCCGGCCGCCAGCGCGGTCGTGATCTCGTCCTTGCGCACCCGCACCCACGCCCCATTGACGTGGCGCTCCCCACCGTCACCCGTGTAGGTCGCCAGCCCGTCGCCCCAGTGGCTGGCAAGCCAGTCGTCACGCAAGTAGCGGATGGTGTCGGCAAACCCGGAGAAGACGAGGGTCGGCCGGTTCTCGAAATCCCAATCCCGCAGGATTCGGAAGAGGATCCGTGCCTTGGTGTCCGCGCCTCCCAGTGCGTCAACCTTCGCCTTGACGGTCGCAAGTTCGGCGAGCTCGGCGTCGCATCCGGCCATGGTCGGAGGCAGGCCGGGGTCGATGCCCTCGCCGATGTCGTCAAGGTCCTCGAGGTCGCCGACCCCGACGTCGAGCCCGGTGATGGCGGCGGAGACGGCCGTCAGGTCGGCACGGGAGGCAGCGATGGCCGCCCGCTGGCGCCTGAGTGCGTCGCGACGGCCGGCGATCGTTGCCCGCAGTGCGCCCCAGGAACTGGCGGCCCGGCGCTGGTAGATGACCATGACGAAGCCCTTGCCGGGCCGCTCGCTTTCGAGCACGTCGTACCGGGTGTCGATGTAGGTGCGGACCGCCTCGTAGGCTTCCCGCTCGGCGGCGGTGTCGAACACGATCGAGACGCTTTCGATCTTCCTGGTCGGTGGCGGGGTCCTGACCAGTCCCCGGCGGAAATATTCCCCAAGCAAGCCCCGGGTATGCCGGTGCATCCGCCGGGAAAGCGGGGTCACCGTGCGGAGCCAGTCGGCCCATTGCCGGCGTCCCGTCGGGAGGCCCCCGCCGCTGTCCAGTGCAGTCAGTCCCGCAGGTGGGACCGCACCCGTGGACATTGCCAGTGCCGATGCCTGGCGGCCCAGTGCGCCGGGTGATGGTCGCTGACCACCCTCGAGCTGGCCGATGCACCGGAAGTACCCGGCGACGTTCTCGAAACTCGACTGCCATGCCCCGCCGACGCCAAGTGGCACAAGGAGGTCCCAGGGCTCCCAGGGATCAGTCTGCATCGGCGTCGCGGACATGAGGACCACCCCCCTCGCCGCGCCGGCAAGGGGCAGGTCGCGCGCCAGTGACAGGAGCTCGTTTGCCAAGTTGAAGGCCCGGGGATCCTTCTCGCGGCGTCGCGCGTGATGGGCCTCATCGATCAGGACGAGGTCCCATGGGGTTGCCCCCAGGACGACGTCGCGGTAGGCCTTCCGCCGGGCCAGTTCGCGGCTCAGGAGGAGGACTGGTTCCTCAAGGGCCTTCTCAAAGGTCTGGACGCGCGTATCCACCGTCTCGTCCGGGCGGATCAGCTGGCCGCCCTCCCATCTGGGGATCTCGAGCCCGGCCTTTTCCTTCACCTCCCCTTGCCATTGCCGCAGAAGTCCCGCAGGCACGAGCAGCAGCGCCCGTCCGACCCCACGGCCGGTCATCAGTGCACGCAGGGCAAGTGATCCCTCGATGGTCTTCCCCATGCCGACCTCGTCGCACAGGAGCCGGCCAGAGGGCCATTCACGGGACAGGTCATTGACGACCCGGAGCTGGTGGGGCCACGCGTCAACGGGCGCGGTTGCCACCACGCTGCGCATGCCGTCGGCAAGGTAGGGGGATGCCAACAGGAACGCCCACCGGGCCAGCGCCCTGCCCCTGGCGAGCGGGTCCGGTGGATCGGGATCGACCCCCACGGGCGGGGTTTCCGGCGCCAGCCGGATCAGCTGCTGCCGGACCGCGTCGGGAAGGTCGAGGACATGCACGTGCTCGTGCCGGTCAGCCCACATCGTCTCGAACTTCGAGGCGTAGCTGGCGACCTTCCGCTCATCCGTCCGTCCGCCCCAGCTCACGCTGATATCGAACTCCTCGTAGTTCGACGCAATGCCCGACGCCGTCTCGTTGGCACTGCCGTGGAAGAGGAGGGTGTCCCCCCGGTCATCGGTCACCAGCCCGAACTTGGCGTGGTTGATCCCGTTTCCACGTCGCATCACCCCGACCCG
>BJHB01000391.1:0-3282 GCA_014191415.1 Chloroflexota bacterium | reverse complement strand
GAACCTCTCGGGACAATCAAGACCAGGATGCGCCTCGCCCTGCAGAAGCTTCGCGAGTTCCTGCGCGCCGATCACAGCCCAATAGCGCAGCGTCTTCCAATCAGTGAGGGTGGTGGTGGCCAAGCGAAGCGTATTTCAATCAGGCGGGGTGGTGATGGGGACATTGACCGTCGTCTTCCGGACCCAACGCCACGTCGCATCCCCGCGTCGTGAAGAAATCTCACCGATGAACCACCCTGACCAGCAAGAGGCCAATCCGTGGTGATGACAGAACCGCCGTCCTGGCGCAGACCCGGACTATTGACACGCCTGACACACAAAGTTCGATCCGGCCTCGGGTCCAAGGCTCCTGCGGCTCGCCCCATCGAATGCCCCGGCGATTCCATGCACTACCTGATCGGTTCAATGCCCACCGCTGATCGGGCGCGTTTCGAGGGTCACTTGCGGTCGTGCCTGAAGTGCCAGCGTGAGACACGGTCGCTCGAACCGGTCATCGAAACCCTCGCCGGCACCGCGAAGCAGATCTGCCCGCCGGAGCATCTTGGCCGCGCCATCATCCGACAGGCACGCATCTCAACCGCGGTGATGAGTGGCCAGCACCACGGCGCATCGGGCGGTGCGAGACCCGCGTCCCCGCTCGTGGCATGGTTCAGCCACCGTCGCGTCGGGGCGATCGTGACCGCCGGGTCACTCACCATGTGCATCGCTAGCCTCGGATACTCGATGCTTCTGCACTCGCAGACAGCGCAGAACGCGATCGTTGCATCGCGCCTTGCCGAAACCCTCAGCCTTGTCTATCACCCCGGTGCCGTCACGCGGACCCTTGCGGGAACCGATCGCGCGCCGAGGTCTACGGGACGCCTGGCAGTCCTGCCTGAGAGCAACCGTGCCGTGCTGGTCACCTACAACCTGCCCTCAACTGGAGAAGGGTCCTGCTACCAACTGTGGGCCGCCCTGCTGGATGGAGCCGGACGGTTCAGCGGTGGTACCTTCACGGTCGATCACCAAGGTCAGGGCTACCTGGTCATAGACCTCCATGGTCAGTCACTCAACCGGGTGAAACTCGTCCAAGTGACCCGCGAACCTGCCCAGGGATCGCCGGGGCCAACCGGGCCAGAAGTGCTCACCGGCAACCTCTGACCCAAGCCAAGCGGCCCTCACGCCGTCCGGGTTGATCGCAACGAGGGCAGTCCGATTGGCGTCACCACAACGGCGATGAACCAAACCAACGGTCCCAGAACGACCGCGAACGAAAACTCGATCACACCCGACGTCACGAGTGCGAACAGGAACGCCAGGTCACCGATCCCGATCGCCACGAGTCCGATCAAGTACGCCATCCACGAGGCATGCGCCCAGATCATCCACGCAATCAACAGTCCAACGACGCCGTACCCGCCGACATCAAGGCAGAAGTTCAGGATCAGTTGCGAGTGCGCGAAGGCTGTCGCCGTATCTGCGGCGTACTGGAACGTCTCCCGTGGCACGCTTGCCCCACCAATGAGCGTCGACCACTGCCCTCGAACACCCCGACTCATGTACTGGTGGACACCCTCGTATCCGACCCAGATATGCAGGATTCCCCAGATTGCCCACAGGATGGCGCCAACCTTTGCCATCAGCCCCGTTGCCACGCCGCGTCTTTCAGCCACTTCTACATCCTCACTTGCCGACACGCAGGGAACACTCGTTCTCGCGTCGGTTACTCTCTGTGCCTGACCAAACTATCGGTAATGGGCCTGGCATTCGCAAGACGGCACAAGAAGGCGCCTATGGCACACGGAGTGAACGATGGAAACCCAAGTCAACCCTTCTGGGTGGTTCGCCACTACGGACTGCCAACCCGCCGGTGCACCGCCTGACCGACTGGCGCAGTTCGGGCAGACGGCGGAGTGCCGCATCATCCGGGACACATTTGCACTTCTCGGTGACAAGTGGTCCCTGCTTATCGTCCGGATCCTCGCAGAGGGCACCTTCAGGTTCAGTGAACTCCACCGGATTGTCGTTGGGATATCGCAGCGAATGCTCACGCTCACGTTGAGGAACTTGGAGCGTGACGGCCTCGTGCGACGCACGATCTACCCTGAAGTACCCCCACGGGTCGAATACGCGCTGACCCCGTTGGGACGCACACTTATCGAGCCGGTCTCCGCCCTATCGGCGTGGGCACTCGCCCACAGTGCCGAAATCGAACACCACCGGGCATCGTCAATCACCACCCCGCCCGATTGAAATACGCTCCGCTGCGCCCATTGGGAACGAAGCCAGTGAAGACGAGACTGACCGGTCTTCGAAGGCCCAACCCCCCACCCCATCTCCCGTCGATTTATAGACGCTCGCGCCAGCTGGGCCGGACGGGAAATCGAGGCGAAGACCCACACCCCATCTCCACCACACCACCCGTTTTCTAGCCGCTTCCCCTAGCACGCCGTCCCGGCACATCCCCACACGGCCGCCTCGCCCGCTTCGAGTTCGCTTCACTGTGCACGCTCGCCGAACCCCCGACCGAGCGTTGACAGACCAAAGGAAAATCGGACGCAGGAATAGACGCGGTCACGGCAAGGCTCACGGTACCCTTATCTACACGACACCGCGTATCCGTCATCGCCAGTGCCGGAACGGCCGTTGTCATGCAGGTCGCGAACAGGCGAACCCTGACCGAGGTCGCTGTCGAGGGCACACCACCCGTCCGGGCGAGTACCGGCGCTAGTGAACCCGGGACAGGCGACGTGGAAACCCCATCGGGGCCGGAGATACGATCACTTGCGTACCGGAAGCACCATGAGCGAAGCGTCCAGAAACAATGACGTCGACAGCGTGAGGATTGGGAAATGAACCTGACCCCCGAAGACGTCGACCACGTCGCAACCCTCGCCCGGTTGGGGATAACCGCCGAGGATCGTTCGCGATTCGCGGAGCAGTTGTCCGGTGTCCTCGAACACTTTCGGGCCCTGCAAGCACTTGACACTACGGGAATCTCGCCGACCGCACAGGTTTTCGATCTTCATTCGGTCATGCGGGACGATGTGGCACGGCCATCACTGCCCCGTGAGCAGGTCCTCGCGAACGCCCCTCGGCAAGAGGATGGCTTCTTCCGGGTGCAGGCGGTCCTCGAGACATAAGCGCCTTCCCGAGGCACGCGACACTCTCCCATCACCGAGGTGAGGGGGCCAGGGAAGCGAAGCGACTTCCAATCCGGGGCGACGGGGTGGGGGCCTTCTACCGGGCAATCGCGGAGCACGGGAGGGTTGGAAACATCAGACAAATGGGCGAGACCGGCCA
>BJHB01000390.1:0-3286 GCA_014191415.1 Chloroflexota bacterium | reverse complement strand
AGGATCACGCCAGTGGACATCGGAAGGCCCAGTGCACGCCGCCTTGCCGCACTCACCAGTTGGGTGGAATGGCGGTCCTTTGGCAGCGTTACGGTCGATCCACCACCGTGCGTCTTCGCTTGAACTTTATTGAAGGGAGACGGCAGGACGAACCGTCCGAATGGCCCGGCAAGATCCCGCCACACCCGGTAAGCGGATAACCGATCTCTCACGCTGGCCAATACGTCCCTCGGTGATGGTGGAAACGAGGGTCGTCAAGACGACGAACTTCCTCCGAATGACCCGGATCCGGACGAGAAGCCGCTCGACCGGGGCGCTGGAAGCGATGGTGCGCGCGCCGATGATCCAGAACTCGACGACGAACTGCTCCCGAAGCTGCTCCCGGTCCCCTTGCTGGTAGGGGCCGAACTGCCGAAGCCCGAACTGCCGAAGCCCGAACTGCCCGAACTTGAGGAACTTCCGGCACTGGAGCTTCCACTTGACCCGGACACACGCGGCGGGGAGCTTGATGATGATCCCGACAACCCTGACGGCAATGGTGCACTGCTGCCCGAACTCCCGCTGGCGGATCCGGACGAGCCCGATACACGCGGGGGCGAACTGCCCGACGAAGATGACCCCGGGATCCCGGCAGACGACGGCGCACTTCCAGCGGTCCCCGAGGTCGATCCGCTGGATCCGGATACGCGCGGAGGTGCGCTTCCGGTCGCTGACGACCCGGTGCCAACCCTCGGAGGCGCGGGAGCAATTGCGTTCCCATCTCCTACCCGGGGCGGTGCGCCCGCCGCTCCCAGGCTCCCGGTGGCGCCAGGAACAGCCGCGCGCGCGTCGCCTTTGGAGACCGGCCCGTCGGATGGCGCCGTGCCTTGGTTGCGCGCCGTGACCGCGAACCCGGCGCCGGTGTCGCCTGCACGTCCGCCTCCCTTGCTCGTGACCTCAGTCGTTCGCTGCGAGAGTGGTGCCGGTGCCGTGCTTGCGTTCCCGCCGCTCACTCGAACCGGCGCCGGCGGCGCATCCCGGTTCACGATCACCGGTCGGTCGATCACCACCGTCCGGGGCGGATCGTAGTACCACGGGCGGACATAATCCCAGTAGGAGGGCCGTCCATAGAACGGGGCCCAGTAGGCGTACGCTGGCGGGTAATAGGACGAACCGGGATACGCAGGTGCGGTGGTCTGGATATCGGCGAGACCGATCTCCTCGTCGTTGGTCAGATGAAGTACCGGATCGTTTCCCGGGACAATGTCCACCACATTGGTGTCATCCCGGACAAGGCGAAGGCGGCTCGTACGCGCGACGTGACCGTTCGCCTCACGGGTTTCGTCATCAAGGGCATCATCACCGATATCGCCTTCAAGCCACTCGAACTGGTAGACGCCCCTCCGGTCGCGGAAAATGCTGCCCGGTACGACTGCATAGGTACCTGAAACGCCGGGAAGGCCACTCGCGAACTCGCTGACCAGCGGCGTCGGACGGTCGGCCGTATCACTCGGCAACGCTGTTGGGGATACTGTCGGGGCGGTTGCTGCACTGGATCGCTCCGCCGGCGGGGTGGGCACAGCCAATCCTGCACCGTCTCCGCAAGCTGCCAGCGAGACCGACAGCAGGAGCGCCGCGCCACCACGCACTGCAGGCGCTGCCGTGCGTCGCAGGGATTGCTTGGCATCCGAGGCTAGTCCCGAAACAGTACTGCGGAGTGACCGCACAGAGGGTGCGTCTGCGCCAGTGAAGGGAAGTGCAGATGAATCACGGGGTGATGGGGTGGGACTGGGAGTGCCGGTCCGCCGTTGCTGGGCGGTGCTCCCACGGCTTGCGTGCATGCGAAGCCGGGAACCCCGGGCTGACCGGAACAACGGGCGCAGGGAACCGCCGACAATCGAAGGTACGGACCCATTCCGCCCACGGCAGGACGCAACAATGCCATGAAGGCGGGTCGTCCCGGAGCGCGCCATGGAGACGACTGCCTTGCGCGGATGCCCCATGTGTCCATCCTATCGCATCACGCCTTGGATTCCCATGCTAGGCACGTGGTGTCGAAGTCGCCTGACTGGCCTTTGGCTCTGGTCAGAGAGGAGCGCCCCAGGGGCGGGTCACCGGGTAGCATCTTGCAATGCTCCTCGCGTTTGACATCGGGAACACGAACGTGGTGGCCGGCCTCTTTGAGGGCGAAGCTCTCCGTGCCGAGATGCGCGTTTCTACCGCACGCGACCGGACCGCCGATGAATGGCTGGTTCTCTGGGAAAGCCTCTTGAGGGTCAGAGGCTATGCCTTGACGGACGTAGGTGGGGCGTGCATCGCCTCGGTCGTTCCTGGATTGATTGCGCCATTCCGAGCGTGGCTCGGGGCGGTCAAGGTGCCAACGGTGACCTGTCGTGGTGACATGGCCCTCGGCGTCGGCGTCGACGTCGACAACCCGTCCGAAGTGGGCATCGACCGCATCCTCAATTGCGTCGCGGCGAAACACTTGTACGGCGCTCCGGCGATTGTGGTGGACATGGGGACAGCGACCACCTTTGATGTCCTCTCTCGAGATGGCGACTACGTCGGTGGTGCGATTGCACCGGGCATGGGTGTCTCAGTGGATGCACTCGTTGGAGGCACGTCCCAATTGCGTCGGGTTTCGCTAGTGCGCCCTGCACGGTCCATAGGAAGGAACACCGTCGCGTGCCTTCAGTCGGGGGCAATCTTCGGTTACACCGCATTGGTGGAGGGACTGGTGGGTCGCCTACGCCAGGAACTTGGGTACGAGGTTTTGGTGATCGCCACAGGCGGGCTGGCCTCATTGATCGTGCCTGAGACAACGGTTTTCACGCATGTCGATGGTGACCTCACCCTCCACGGTATCCGTCTGGCGTGGTCACGGATCTCGGGCGGCCTGGCGTGAACGCGCTCAGTGGCAAGAGGGTTGTCCTCGGCGTCTGCGGGTCGATTGCGTCCTTCAAGGCGGCCCAACTGTGCAGTTCCCTTGTTCAACTGGGCGCCGACGTGGATGTCATCCTCACGGATTCCGCGCGTGAATTCGTAACGCCCCTGACCTTCCAGGCACTTACCCGCAGGACTGTCTACACGGACATCCACGAGGCGATGCCTGACCTGTCCAGTGCCCACGTGGAGTTGGGGATGCGGGCGGACGTCGTTGTGATCTGTCCGGCGACCGCAACGACACTGGCGCGCCTCGCGCACGGGTTTGCAGATGACCTGCTTGCCTGCACTGTATTGGCTACCCATGCGCCCGTCGTGATTGCACCGGCGATGAATGTCAACATGTTGAATCACCCGGCGACCC
>BJHB01000389.1:0-3316 GCA_014191415.1 Chloroflexota bacterium | reverse complement strand
GCCGGTACATATTCGGCGCGGACCTCCTCAAGGGACTTGCTGAAGAGTGGATGGTCCATCGGGTGGTAGTTCCCGAGGTACACGATATGCCGACCACCGTAGCGCGTCGGCGGGACGTAGTTCGTGTGTTCCACAACCACCAGGAAGGGATAGCCACTGTCATTCACGTTGAGCCAGTAGGTATTTTCCGGCAGCAAGGGCTTGTCAAGCGCAAGCACAAGGCAGTGGGCACCGAAGGCATCGCCCCAGTCGTGCCGGTGGCGCCAGGCCTCCGGCAGGTCGGGGATGAGGCGGGCGGTGACGCGGACCGGAAGGGTGGAGACCACACTGTCCGAAACGACGGTATGGCGCGTTCCGTCGGCATCACGGAGTGCAACCGACCACCGACCCCCGGCAATCGGTTGCGCGCCTTCCACGTGGGTGCCAAGCCGGACCTCTCCCCCGAGGCGACGGATTTCTCGAACCATCGCGTCGTAAAGATCCTGAAAGCCGGGTTCGAGAAATCCAAGTGAAAAGCTCCGGCAATAGATCCGCGACCAGAACCACGCCAGCGAGATGTCATCTGCGCGGGTGCCGAACTTGGCCCGCAGCAGAGGTTCCCAGAGGACCCCGAAAGCCCGGGTGCCCATCATGCGCCTCAACCAGTCGGCAGCCGTGTGTCGCTCGAAGTAATCGACCTTCGGCCATGCCTTCAGGAAAGCAAGCACTGCTCCCATCCTGATGCGGTCGAAAAACGGAAGCGGTGAAAACCCCAGAAGCCCGGGAATGGTGTACGGCCGCCAGTAGTTCCCGCCCCACAGCACCGAGTTGACCGGTGAACCCCACCTGACATTTGCGGAGAGCCCCAGTTCTTCTATGAGGGCAATGATCGAAGTGTCTGACCGAAAAAGGTGGTGATAGAAGCGGTCGAGGAACGGTCCACCGCCCGGCAGGTCGGGGGCGGGTTGGAACCCGGATGCCAGGCCGCCTGCCGTCGGTTCCTTCTCAACGAGAGTGACCCGTTCACCCCTCTGGGCAAGCCTGAGGGCGACCGTCAATCCGAGGGCGCCTCCGCCCAATACCGTTGTCGATGGTCCGTTCGAGGTTCGGTTTACTGATGCCGACACGTCAGAAGGGTAACGGAGGACACTTGGCATGTCGGCGCGAACCCACGACGCGAGTACCATGCAGCAACTAGTGACGTGGTCGACACGGGGAGGACACCGATGCCGGACGAGATTGCCCAAAGCGCACCGCAATCCATTGATTGGCCGTCGGAAGCGGCCCCGATCGTCAAGTCCCTGGAGTTGCTTTGCCGAAGCCACTCCCCGGTCGGATGCGAACGCGAAATCGATCCGGTCATCCTCGACCTGATCGGACCCCTCGCAACCCGCACGTGGCAGGACGGTGCCGGGAACATCCTGGCTCACTTCCGGGGACGGTCGGACAGTGCGCCACTCCACCTGACTGCGCACAAGGACGAATTGGGGCTCATCGTCAAGCGTGTCGAACCGGACGGCCGGCTCCGCGTCCAGAACATGGGTGGCCTCTACCCCTTCAAATGGGGCGAGGGACTGGTTGACGTGCTCGCCGATGACGGCACCGTTGTCACAGGTGTGTTGTGCTTCGGATCTCTGCACGTCTCTGAGGAGTCGCAGATCGAACGCGTCAAGGCCGGACGTGAGGCCATGGTCTGGCGGAACGCGTGGGTCGACTGCAAGCGCTCAAGATCGGAACTCGCATCCGCGGGGGTGCATGCTGGAAGCAAGATCGTGCCGGCACGGTCGAGGAAATCGCCAGTCCTGCTCGGGGACTACGTGTGCGGCCACGCGATTGACGACAAGGGTGGCGTTGCAATCCTGATTGAGATGGCGGCTCGCCTCGCGCACGAAGCGCCTCCACAGGACACCTACCTGATCATTTCAAGCATGGAGGAGATCGGTAGCGGGTCGGCGGCGTTCGCCACACGAACCCTGCCCGGAGATCGACTGATCGCGGTTGAGATCGTTCCTGCCATGCCGGAATACGACATCGTGAACGACGCGCGACCAGTGATCCTGTATTCCGATGGTCGAAATGTGTATGACGAACGGGTTGCGAACCGCGCGGCCTTCCTAGCCAAATCCCTTGGGTTTGACGTGCAACGGGGCGTCCTGAGTTCGTACGGGTCAGACGCAAGCATGGCCAAGCAATCCGGGTCGACCCCTTCGATCGGCTTGTTCGGGTTCCCGACCGAGAACACGCACGGGTTCGAGATTGCCCATCTTGGCGGGATGGTCAACTGTGTCAAGATGACCGCAGCCTACGCCTATGACGCATGACCGGACGGTGCATCCGGACCGACTAGCGCGTACTCAGGAAATCGCGAACTGCAGGGTCCAAGCGGGATACACGACATCGGGGGTTTCGTGTTCCGTCAAGTGAGTGGCGGTATCGATGCCAGTGATGACCCGCCTCCAGAAGTCGCGTGCCCCGGTGTTGTGGCGCGTACCCTGCACGATCCACGGTCCGGGGGTTGCCCGAAGAATCGCGTCCGCTGATGCACGGCCAATCCCAAGACGCCGATAGCGGCGCATCACAAAGAACTCGTCGATCTCGCGCGCACCCGGGTGGTCCGGTGCCGGCAACGCAATCGCAAAACCCGCCAAGGTGTCCTGACCCCATTCCGAATCGGTAACCCGGAACAGCCACGCCTCGGCCCCCGGCTCTTTCAGGCGAGGCTCCAGGACGCCAAGGTCCAGGTACGTGAAACGGCCCGCAAGGTTGACAATCCCGTTCTCAATCTCACTGAAGTCGTACTGATAGAACTGCGCCAGGTTGGCGAGTGCCGGCCACAACGCCGAAGTAACTGGGTCGAGGGTCACATTCATCACTGGCCGAAGTCTATCCCGCGGTGTGGTTGGGCAGGGTCGGTGGCTAGCAACCGAACACACAACTTGTTTCGGTTCCCAAGTAGTATTTGAGTTCCCGCCACGACGCTACCGACCACTCCGGACATTTCAACGGAGATTACGCCGTCTGGCCCACGAAAGAACCTTCGAACCCATGTCCACCGCCACCCCTCAAGCCATTCCGACGCATGTCGATGACGCCCCTCACACATCCGGAGCGATCACGACGGCGGATACCTCCGCATCACACCTGAACCGCGACGGAGACGTTGCGAACCCGCCTACCCCAACCGACAACGGGGCGTCGCTGCGGAAACTTCGTCTTGACGTGATCAAGCTGGCGTGGCCGGTGGTAGTGGAGCAACTGCTGTCCACTGCCGTTGGCATTGCCGATGTTGCGATCACAGGACGCCTCGGGCCGTCGGCACTTGCCGGGTCAGGCGTGA
>BJHB01000388.1:0-3321 GCA_014191415.1 Chloroflexota bacterium | reverse complement strand
CGTGATCCACCGTACCCACTCCCAGGCCTGGTCAGCTTTCCTGGATGCTTGGGCAATGGTGTACCCATCGCATTCGAAACTAGACCCCCCCGTGCCTCCTGGACCCTTCGGGTGGACCGTGACGAACCACTTGAACTGGTCCTTCACCTCATTCTGCGCGGACAAGTGGAAAGATGTGCCATTGCGCAATGTCGCAACTTTCCCGGCACCGAATGCCTTCGCGTCTCCGCCCATCGTTGCAACCGTGGAAGGCGCCGGTGCCAGCCTCCTTGCGTGGATAAGGTCGTAGATCCACGCAATGGCCGTTGCGGCCTCGGGGGAGTTCAGGAGGCTCTTGCGTCCTTCGGCATCGACGAGTTCGCCTCCGTGGGCGCGCACGACCCCGATGAGGTTCTGCTGCACCACTCCGGGCAGGTGGCCGAAAAGTTCCCCGCCCTCAACCTTCCGGGTTTCGCCGACAAGTTTCTCAAGTGTCCAGTCCCCGGTTGGCACCCCTGCACCTCGCGCCTCCAGCAATGACTGGTTGTAGTAGAGCACTCCACGCCCCGGGCTGCTCTTGAAAGGCAACCCGTATAGCTTGCCGTCACGGCGGAGGGCAGCCACGGAGCCTGGGAAATAGGGCGCCAGATCGAACTTTGAGGCGGCGACCGCATCATCAAGGGGCCGGAGGGCCTTCTGGACGATGAGCTGGAAGATATTCGCTGCTGCGTTGTTGGCGAATAGGGAATCTCCCACCGAGTTGCTCGCCAATAACACGGTGAGCTTTTTGATGTAGTCCTCGTTTGTGAAACCCTCGTGCTTGATCCTTATCGAAGGGAATTGCTGCATGAACAAGGGCATCTGCTCTTCATAAAGCACGATCTCCTGCGATGTCGGGGCGCCACCACGGGAGTGGAACGTGACCTCGACCTGCTCTGCTGCCTTGGTTGGGACCGGTGCACTGGTGGGCGCAGCGGTTGCAGCTGGAATGGACGGTGCCTTGGGTGGTTCGGCCTTGGGTGCGGGCGGCGCAGCAGACGGCCCCTCGTTCCCGCACGCGATGACTGCTGGCATCGCCACGGCCGTCGCCAACCCGAACAGCCAACGCCGGGTCATTGCATTGCCGTGGGAAGGATGATCCTTCATGGTCAGGTTCATCGCTCTCTCCATGTTGCCGGTCACTGCGAGTCTCGCGACTTGGTTGGATCCCGGAGGCCCTTGGCACCAGCGGTGCTTGAACGGGGTAATCCGTGCTCCGTTTGGACGGATCTGGCACCAGTCGATGCAGCGCTTGCAGTCTACGTGGCCTGGAATCGCCTGGCAAGATTTGAAAGTGCGGTTCCGTGTCGCTGGGGCCCTCCGAACATGATGATCGGCCCGCGTCATCCGACACGGATGCCGGGCAGACCCGTCCGTCACGCTCCCAGGGACATCGCCCGCGCCCTGGGGCGCCCCTCTACGCCCAAGCCATTGTCACTCCCATCGCCTGGTCGGGGTGTTCGTACAGCAGGTCGAATGCCTTCTTCGCGTCGTGTCCTGAAAACCGATGCGTGATCAGCGGGTGCACCTTGACCTCTCCCGATGCCAGCGCGTACATGGCCTGCGTCGCGATCACGTCCCTGCGTGTCGATGGCGGGTAGCCACCTATGAGTCGCTTGCCCATCATCTTCGAGGCGTCAAATGGCAGTGGGCCTCCGTGATAGAGGCCGATCAGCTGAAGCAGTCCGCCGGGAGAGAGCATTTCCTGCGCCTGGGCGAAGGACTGGATGCCTGCACGTCCACCGACGCAGTCGATGACGATCGTTGCACCAGCCCCCGCGGTGAGTGCACGCACTTCGGCAACGGGATCATCCGACGATGCGTCGATGATCCCGATGCCTGGCCCAACCACCTCCCGGGCAATCCGGCGGCGGATTTCCAGGGTGTCCACGCCGATGAGCTGTGCCGGACGGTAGCGGCAGGCATATTGCAGGATCAGGTTTCCTACGATGCCCAGGCCGAGGACAACGACTCGGTCTGACCCGGTTATCCCGGCCGTCTGGGTCCATCCGTTCGCGCTTGTGGCCAGCGGGTGGAACGTTCCGGTCTCGAAGTCAACGAGATCGTGCAGCGGCGTGATGCGGCCCGACGCCCGTTCCGGCGACAGTGTCCCAACCGAGTACTCCGCGTGGGGCGCAACGACCGTGACGCGATCGCCAGCATGAAGCGGTCCGGCATTGTCACCGACGCGATCGACAATGCCGGTCGTCGAATACCCCATGATCGATGGATCGACTGCCTGCGGTTTCTCGTACCGGTTCCAGAGTTCGGAGCCCCTACTGATCAGGCTATACACGGTCCTTACAAGCGCCTGGTCAGGGGCGATGTCTGGCAACGGGACACGTTCGAGCAACACATTGCCAACGCCCTCGTGCTTTGCAACCCGCCACATCTCGGTCATCGCAGATCCTCCTACCCGGCCTCAAGGTCCGTGTCCATCATCGGCTGGGCCTTCGCTTGGATGTCCGCCAGGGCGTCCTTCGGCCGGAGTTCGCCCTTCGCCAGTCGCGCGAGTGTCTCGTCGATCATGGCCGTGACCTTCCCCCAGCTGGGGAAGTTCGGGGTGGGGTAGCCGAAGCGTGCCTGGTCGTTCAGCGCCTTGCGGACCGGATGGTCATTGAACACCTTCGCGATCGCGGGGTCACGCGCCGCGGTGGTGTTCGACGGGGGATTGGACGATGCCTGCGCGACCAGCAGCTGGACGTCCGGGCGAACCGACCAGGCAGCGATCTCGGCAGCAGCGAGGGTCGCATCACCGTTCGCACCCTTGAATGCCATGAACCCGAACACGTTCCCGGCAGTGATCGGTTCCTTCCTGGTGTTGTCCGGCCCGATCGGGTAGTGCGTCGCGAAGATCCCGCTCCCGTCACCGGGGTCGACGTTGGGGTACCTGGGCGGGGTGATCGCCCCGGGGTTGACGACCTCGGTCAGGGTCTTCCCGAGGTCGAAGTCGCCCGGCCCGTTGCGCAGGAGGCCGCGCGTGACGTTCTGGTCCAGCCATTCCAGGGTCGCGAGCAGGGCCGGCGCGGTGAACTGCACTTTTGTCCGCTCGGCATTGAGTGGGACGACACCGTTGGAGAATCCCCACCACTGGAGGGAGGACCAGTTGTAAATGAACTGGCCAAGCACCCGGTCGGGTGGTGAGGCCGCCTTCCTCCCGATCTCCAGCCAATTCTCCCACGTGTAGCGGTCTGCCGGAAGGGACAGACCCGCATCGGCGAGGAGCTTCCTGTTGAATCCCAGGATGTTCGGGTCGGCGAACATCGGCACGAGGGTGAGTTTCCCCTTCCACTCGGCGCCGCT